>DCTH01000092.1:16778-16932 GCA_002329495.1 Syntrophothermus sp. UBA1445
CTCGGTGGAGGAGACCATCTCCATTCTACATGGTTTAAGAGACCGTTATGAGGCGCACCATGGTGTCAAAATAACTGACGAAGCCCTGGAAGCAGCGGCCAGGCTGTCCAACCGTTATATCACAGATCGTTTTCTGCCCGACAAGGCGATTGAC
>DCTH01000181.1:0-1543 GCA_002329495.1 Syntrophothermus sp. UBA1445
AAAAAAGTAACCAATCTCAACCTTTCGACTCAGCATACCTCCCTGAAGGCCACCGAATTGATTGATCTCACGGCCGGTCTGCGCGGGATTTTTGTAGTGGCCCATGCCTTTACCCCCCACCGGGGCCTTTACGGGTGCTGGGTACCCCGCCTGTCTGAGGGTCTTGGTCAGAGGGTGAATCATGTAATGGCCATCGAACTGGGGCTTTCATCATNNCCGGACACCATCAAGGAAACCCGCGGGTATTCCTTTTTATCCAATTCGGATGCCCATTCCCTGCCCAATCTGGGACGGGAGTACAACCTCATCAGAATGGCAAACCTGAGTTTCGCTGAATTCAGGATGGCCCTGTTAGGTGAGAATGGGCGCCGCATCATGGCCAACTATGGCATGCATCCCCATCTGGGCAAGTATCACCGGAGTTTCTGCCCCAGCTGTGAGGTGATTGCCAGAGACAGGAAACCGACCTTCACTTGCGATATCTGTGGGCAGAAGATGATCCCCGGAGTATGGGACCGGATAGTGNNGTGACCATCAGGGATTATGAGGAACCTCACCATCCCATTGGCAGACCTCCTTACCACTACCGGGTTCCCCTCCATTTCATTCCCGGTCTGGGGCCGAAGACCCATAGCCGCCTGCGTCAGTCCTTCGGCAGTGATATCGCGATCATGGAACGGGCTGAGCTTGAACAGATGAAGCGGGTGGTCAAGCCGGCGGTGGTACACTACATCGAGAAAATGCGTAATAATGAGCTAGAGATAATTCCCGGGGGAGGTGGTTACTACGGCCGAATTAAAAAAAGTGATGATGACCACTGACGCCAGCGGGGCGGTGTCGGCGGCTAAGCAGGGCTTGGCTGTGATGGTGGTGGATGTTATCGACATGTCAACCACTCTGGAGAGTGCGCTGGATGCTGGTGCATTGAAAGTCTTTGGTGCCAGTCCCGACTTTACCCGCGCTCCCGTGAAGGTCGATCCGGAGAGGATCGGGAAAATCGCTGCTCGCGCTGCCCGTGCCGAGAGAGTAGGGGTGATTGTGGTTTCGGAACCCCGAGCCGGTGGGGATGATGAACGGCTGCAGCGATGCCAGAAGCTGATGGAAGGCTTAAACAGCGAAGGTGTTATCATAGAAGCAGTGGTTCCCAACCTGGGAGCGGAAACCCCCAAACTGACCCATTTCGAAAATCGGGTGGTGGTCGCGGTTACCGATACCGGTGGGGTAGCTTTCGATGCTGCCTACCAGGTAACCGACCAGGTTATAACGGGGACCATTGCCCNNGCCACTACTGCTGCCCTGCGCGCACTCAACCTGATGCGCCACGCACCCGGAATCGCAGTGGTGGCTGCCAGCCGCAATTCCCAGGAAGACATCCTGGCCGCGCATTACATATTGGGTCTGATCAAGGAGTTGGCCCGTACCAGAGATATGGTCTGCGAAACGATTTAGTATTGCCAATTAAAAGGCACCTGACCCGGGGTATTTCCCGGTTGTCAGGTGCTTTTTTTGGGGGACATGGGGACAAGAAGCAAGTCGGGGACGG
>DCTH01000181.1:1551-9164 GCA_002329495.1 Syntrophothermus sp. UBA1445
CTGGCAAAAAAGGACATTTATGAAGTTATCAGTATATATACCATATAGAAAAATTTAGTTAAGGAGGGTAAAAAAACATGGCATTGAAGGTTGTCCCAGATTCAGATTGGCGAATCCAATGGGCAGATCTTTGGTTTGACCACATTAAAACCGTTCCCCAAATGTTTTACAGTACTGTAAAACACCACGGAACCCGACCCGCGAATACATATTGGACTGATAATAACTGGAAGACGATAAACTACCAGGAATGGGCTTCAATATCCGAAGAAATAGGCAACGGACTGCTTAGCCTCGGTGTAAACAGGGGTGATAACATTGTCATTATGTCCCCCACATGCGTTGAATGGGGATGGGTAGACATCGGTATTGAAATGGCAGGGGGATGTACCACAACGATCTTTCCCAGTCTGAGCAGTGACGATGTCGAGTTCATTGTAAATCATTCTCAGGTTACGTACTTTTTCGTCGGTAGCCCGGAGTTGCTTCAAAAAATAGAGATCCTGCAACCGAAACTCCCATCCATCAAGGGTTTCATCTGTATGAGCGGAAACTTTCGGGGCGACGAATCAAAAACCTGGAACCTCGAACAGTTGCGTCAACTCGGAAGGGATTACATGAGTAAAAAACCGCGGGAATTGGGTGAACGTGTACAAAGCCTGACAGAAAATGATGCCGCGACAACGGTTTACACCTCAGGGACAACTGGAAAGCTGAAGGCTGCCAGATTGACTCATGGTGAAGTAATCGGCGGGCTGTGGAGATCAATAAGAAACTGTGCTATGGGTAACATTGAATACAACAGCGACGATGTTTACCTGTCGGTTATGCCTCTGGCACATATAATGGAAAGGACCTACGCATTTTTCTGCACCATATCAGTTGGCGGGTGTATAGCTTATGGAAGGGGACCGGCCTTCGTTATCCAGGATATGCAAGCGATACGGCCGACCTGGATGGTTATGGTCCCCAGAATGATGGATCGAATACTAAAGGGAATAAAACAGTTCTTTGCGGCTACCCCTGAAGGCGAAAAGCTTTGGAATTGGGCAATGGATGTGGGGAGTCAAATGATCGATGCGCGACTCAGTCCCGAAAACACGATAGATAGCTCTATTGATCCTCTGGACGAGCTTACTGGACAACTGCGAGAGGAATACATTAGGGCCAAGGAATTGGTGTTCGATAAGGTGAAAGCGGCTCTAGGCGGGCGGCTTCGCTGCTTTGCATCTGGTGGCGCTGCTTTGTTACCCGAATTACACCGTCCATTCCTGGGGATGGGGATGTATGTTCCCAACGGATATGGATTGACAGAAACTCTTTGTGGGGTAGGTGTATCGCGAGCGAATACGGTTAAGGTTAGCTGGAATGCACCGATAGCGCCGGGTTTGGAGTGGAAGCAGGACGAGGACGGAGAATTGCTGCTAAAGGGTGTAGGGGTTATCAAGGAATACTATAACGATCCAGAGTCAAACGAAGCATGTTTCACTGAGGATGGATTCTTCCGCACCGGCGACATTGTTGAATTTGATGAAAACGGGATATTCCGGGTAGTCGACCGCAAGAAGGCTATTATTGTTATGGATACCGGTAAAAACGTGGCTCCTGCAAAACCTGAGGCTCTGGTTTTAAGAGAGACTTTAATCGACCAGGTGTTGGTGATTGGTGACGGGAGGAAATATATCACGGCTCTGATAGGACCCAACTGGGATGAAATGATGCGTATTCTGGATTCCCGAGGTGTGGAATATGACAAGTCAAGTTTAAGATACGAACTGGTTAATGGCATGAAAACCTGCGTTGAAGTTGGACCTGATTTAGTAGAAAATCCCATTGTCCGCGATATTGTAGAAAAAGCGGTTGGCAATGCTAATGCCGAATTGGCAGACTTCGAGGCGATCAAAAAATATGTAATTACACCAAGGAAATTCTTGCAGAGCCGAGATGAGTTAACACCCACTTCGAAAACAAAATCTCGTGTAATTATCAAGAACTTTGCTGCTGAAATTGAGTCTATGTACTAAGCTATTTAACTGAATAGTACGATCAACAGGATTAAACCCGCCTGCACATCACCAGATTCATTCTGGTGATTCAGGCGGGTTTATCTTTTTGTCCAGAAGCAAGTCGGGAACGGTGCGCGTCGCAGCGCGCAAGTAAAGAACCGTCCCCGACTTGCTCCCATTTTTCTTGGGCATAAAGTGGGGGGGAGAAAAATAAGAATTCATCAGAGGCTAGTCCGGGGACTCGGGGGATGTAAGGAGAAAAACATGAACCTGCGCACCCTGTTTAAACAGCATATCATAAACAATCTCTTCAAATACCTGCTCTTGATTCTGGTATTTGCCGGGGGAATCGCAGCTGGCGAGATGAAGTCAGGCAGTCTGGTTGCGGATACAAGAAATCATTTGGTGACCTTGATCGATCAACTCATCCAGCAGGGGGGATCCTTGAACGGAGGTTATAGTCTCCTGCTGGCGGCGGCCGGAAGCCAGATTAAGACCGTGGCTCTGATGTGGTTTTTAGGGCTGACGGTGGTGGGGGTCCCTCTGATTCTGGGGCTTATCTTTGCCCGGGCCTTCTCCCTGGGGTTCACGCTCGGATTTCTCATCCAGGAAAAAGGCAGCCTGGGTATGGTAATAGGCCTCGCGTCCGTTATTCCTCAAAACCTGATTTATGTTCCCTTTTTGCTGATAGGTGCCGTGGTGTGCCTCAATTTCTCGCTGTTCCTGGTGCGGGGACGTTTCCGGGCCCGGGCTGAACTGTGGCAGAACTTTGTGCTGTATACCCTGACTATGATCGGCATCACTATTATCCTTCTGTTGGGGGCCTTGATCGAATCATACCTGTCCCCGTTGTTGTTGGCATTAATATTTGGTTAAGGAGTGGACCGAAGTGTATATTGTCATCGGCAACATCAAACAAAAACTTAAGACCCTTGGTAAAGTCCTGGTGATCCTGGTGGCTCTGGGGCTTTTGATCCCCGGAGCAATGAGCCTGTACCACAAATTTGCGCCGGCGGTTTCAACCTGGTTTCAGCAGGAGAGTCAGGAGGTGGGACCGATGCGGACCGAACCCAGTGAAAAGACCTGGTTCGATGCGACCCTGGATCAATATGTCCTGAAACTTCAAGATTTCTATTACCAGGAGCAGGAATAGAAGCAGGAAAATTCAGGGCGCTGTCAAACTACTCTTCAAAGGCTGGATTTGGGAGAGGACCGTATGAAAAAATACCTGGACGGCTTTTTGGAGTATCTCAAGTTTGAGAAGGGTTTATCCGAGAATACCTTGGAAGCCTACGGCCGCGACCTGTCAAAATTCCTGGCTTACTTGAAGCAACGGAAGATAGAGAATCCGATTGATGTCAAACGATCCGACATTCTTGCGTTTGTAGGTCAGTTGCTCGACGAGGGAGCCGCTTTTTCCAGTTCCGCTCGCCATCTATCCAGTATCAAATCTTTCTTCAGGTTCCTGATTATTGAGGGACATATCGCGGCCAATCCGGCGGACAACCTGGAAAGCCCCAAGATCCGTCGCAAACTCCCGGAGGTTTTGACGGTTCAGGAGGTAGACCGGCTATTGTCGAGCCCTAACGTGGTATCACTGACCGGTTTGCGGGACCGGGCTATGTTTGAGCTGATGTATGCAACCGGACTCCGGGTCTCAGAGTTGTTGGCCCTGGAGGTTGATGACATCAACCTGTCAGCGGGCTATGTCCGATGTCTGGGAAAAGGCCGCAAAGAACGGATTGTTCCGGTGGGTCAGACCGCCAGTTTTTGGGTGGAACGATACATTGGCCGTTCCCGGCAAAAATTGATCAAGGGTACTGTTAATCGCACCCTTTTTGTAAATGCTAAGGGTAGGAAAATGACCCGGCAGGGTTTCTGGAAACTGCTGAACAAGCATGTTGAACAAGCGGGGATTACCAAGGAGGTAACCCCTCACACGCTGCGGCACTCCTTTGCCACTCATCTCCTGGAAAACGGTGCTGACCTGCGTTCGGTGCAGGAGATGCTGGGGCATGCCGATATAAGCACCACTCAGATCTATACTCATTTAACCAAAGCTCACCTGCGGGAGGTCTATCAGAGGAGTCATCCCCGGGCCTGAAACAGGAGGTAATACCAATTATTGAACGCGTTATAGTAGTGATTTTGGATAGTTTGGGAGTAGGAGAGTTACCTGACGCAGCGAAATACGGAGATGAAGGAAGCAATACCCTGGGCAGCATTGCCCGGGCCCTGGGAGGGCTAAGCCTTCCCAATTTTGAGCGACTGGGACTGGGAAACATAATACCCGTGCCGGGCATCCCGGCGGTACCCGAGTGCCAGGCCGCCTGGGGACGGATGGCTGAGGTGTCCGAGGGCAAGGATACCACCACCGGTCACTGGGAACTGATGGGCCTCATAACCAGGAGGCCTTTTCCTGTTTATCCCCAGGGCTTCCCGACTGACCTGATTGCGCGATACGAACAGGCCATCGGCCGTCGGGTTCTGGGGAACAAGGTGGCCTCCGGGACCGAGATCATCGCCGAGTTGGGCGAGGAGCATGTAAGAACCGGTTATCCCATCGTTTACACTTCGGCGGACAGCGTATTTCAGATCGCCGCCCACGAGGAGGTTATACCCCTTACTGAGCTCTACCGGATATGCCAGGTGGCCCGGGATATGCTCAAGGGGGAACACGGAGTCGCCCGGGTGATTGCCCGGCCGTTTCTGGGGGAAACCGGCAGTTTCGTGCGTACTGAGAATCGTCATGACTATTCCCTGGAACCACCGGGGATTACGGTGCTGGATGTTCTGGTGAAGCACGGTTATGAAACCACCGGGATTGGCAAGATCAGGGATATCTTTGCCGGCCGCGGGATTATCCACCACATTCCCAGCCGGAATAACACCGAGGGTATAAGAAAGATTATAGCGGCCATCGATTCTGATTGCCGGGGTCTGGTGTTGGCCAACCTGGTTGATTTTGATATGAAGTACGGGCACCGCAATGATCCGGAGGGTTATGGGCGGGCACTGGAGGAGGTCGACCGGGCGATTCCCGAGATGACCGGCCGATTGCGGGATAGCGACATCCTTATATTTACCGCCGACCACGGGTGTGACCCGACCACTCCCAGCACTGACCACTCGCGGGAGTATGTGCCGCTCCTGGTGATCGGGAAAAAGGTCAGGGCGGGAGCCAATCTGGGAGTTAGGGCGAGCTTTGCCGACCTGGGTAAATCGGTTACTGAGCTGCTAGGTGCTCCTGGGGACGAGCTTCCCGGTCAGAGTTTTGCCCGTGAACTGATGGACAGGTAGTACAATTCCGGAAGAAGGTGAGACCATTGAACGCTGAAAATATAATAAGATCCAAACGGGATGGACGGGAGTTGACCCGGGAGGAGATCGAATACTTCATCAAGGGTCTGGTCGGGGGGAAGGTTGCTGACTACCAGGCTGCCGCCTGGGCCATGGCCGTCTACTTTCAGGGGATGACCCGGCGGGAGACCAGCGATCTGGCCTTGGCCATGGCTTATTCGGGCGAGGTCATGGACCTGTCAGCGATTGAAGGCATCAAGGTTGACAAGCACAGCACTGGAGGGGTAGGGGACAAGACCACCCCGGTAGTGGTACCCCTGTGTGCGGCAGCCGGGGTACCGGTGGCCAAGCTCTCCGGGCGGGGGCTGGGCTTTACCGGGGGAACCATCGACAAGTTTGAGTCGATCCCCGGGTTCCGGACCGAGCTCAGCCAGCAGGAGTTTATCGACCAGGTCAACCGTATCAAAGCGGCTGTGATTTCCCAGACCGGCAACCTGGTTCCGGCCGACAAGATACTTTATGGAATCCGTGATGTCACGGCGACCGTGGACAGCATACCGCTGATCGCCAGCAGTGTAATGAGTAAGAAAATCGCCTCCGGGGCCGATGGCATCGTATTGGATATCAAGGTGGGGCAGGGGGCGTTCATGAAAGATCTGGATTCGGCCACAGAGCTGGCAGAGAGCATGGTGGCGATCGGCCTGCAGGCGGGACGCCGGGTCTCGGCCGTTCTGAGCGATATGAACCGTCCTCTGGGACAGGCGATAGGGAATGCCCTGGAGATCCAGGAGGCGGTGGATACCCTGCGGGGACAGGGACCAGGTGACCTGACCGAGCTGTGTCTGATCCTGGCCTCGCATATGGTATACCTGGGAGGTGCGGCCCCTAGCATTGAGGAGGCCCACGCCCTGGTTAAAGGTTTACTGGCCAGCGGGCAGGGCTATAGCAAGCTGTGTGAAATGGTGGCCGCCCAGGGTGGGCAGGCAGAGGATCTGGAGAGGATAGCAACCGTCAATCCAGCCCGACTGCAGGCGGAAATCCGCTCCGAGCGCGCCGGGTATATTGAGAGTCTGGTGACCGATGAGATTGGCCGGATTGTGATGCGACTCGGTGCCGGACGGGAACGGACCGGAGAGCCAATTGATCACGCGGTCGGGGTCAAACTCTACCGTAAAACCGGAGACCTGGTGGAGGTTAATGACACCCTGGCAGTTATCATGGCCAACGATCCCGGGAAGCTGGAGGTGGCCAGGAAAGCCTGGCCTGGGGTGTATAACTGGGGGGATGAACCACCTCTCTCCAGGCCAATAATCCTGGGCACGGTCAGCGACTAGCTCTCTGAACTTAATAATCAACGGTATAATGAGCCGGGAAAGCCAATAAACTACTGTAAAAGACAATGGAGGGGATCTCTCGTGGTCTTTAGAAAATGGCTTTCCTTGTTGCTTATTATGGCTGTGACCATAGGATTGTGTGCCCCTGTGGTAAGGGCCGCAGATGTCCTGGACATCACCGCTGAATCAGCACTGCTGGTTGATGCCGACTCGGGCAAAGTGTTANNGCGCCCGCCAGTATGACCAAGCTGATGACCCTGGTATTGGCAGTGGAAGCATTGAAAGCTGACCGGGTCAGCTACGACGAAACCGTAGTGGCCAGTGAGAATGCCTGGCGGCTGGGTGGCTCCCAGATTTACCTGGAACCGGGCGAGAAAATGACCTATCGTGACATGCTGGTAGCCATTGCCGTGGGGTCGGCCAACGACTCCTGTGTAGCGGTAGCCGAACACCTGGAAGGCAGCCATGAGGCCTTTGTTGAGAAGATGAATCAGAAGGCTGCGGAGCTGGGCATGAAGAATACCCACTATGTAAACGCCTACGGGCTGCCCGATCCCAATCACTACAGCAGCGCCCGGGACATGGTCACTCTGGGCCGGTTTGCCCTGAACTATCCCGAGATCATGGAACTCACTTCCATCAAGGAATATGACCTGCGCGGCGGTGAATTCGTGCTTTACAACACCAATAAGCTCCTCTGGTGGTATGATGGGGCCGACGGCTTCAAGACCGGCTGGACCAACGAGGCCAAATACTGTCTGGTATCCACCGTGAAGCGCAATGACCTGCGTCTGGTGGCAACGGTAATGGGCTGTCCGGAGCCCCGGNNCCGTTATGCCTATAAAGGATTTGCCAATCAGGGGGCGGTCTGTGGTCTGACCCGGGTTGGTAAGGGAGTCAGTGAAGCCGTCGAAGTGGTGGCCGCAGGGAATATCGGCACCATCTGTGACAAGGGTCAGGAAAAACAGGTGAC
>DCTH01000123.1 GCA_002329495.1 Syntrophothermus sp. UBA1445
GGGATGGAGCCGATACCTCCGAGAACCGCAGCGGCAAACGCCTTCAGTCCCGCCATCACACCCATATAAGGCTGTACTGCATTGTAATAAATCCCCACCATAACACCACCGGCTGCTGCCAGCGATGAGCCCAGGGCAAACGTGAATGATATAACCCGGTCCACATTGATCCCCATCAGACGTGCGGCATCCAGGTCCTGTGAACAGGCACGCATGGCCTTGCCGATCTTGGTGCGGCGAACCAGGAGTTCCAACCCCAGCATTAAGATCGCAGCCGTTACCAGTATAACCACCTGGAGGCTGGAGATCTCGATAGCGCCAAGGTTATAGGTCGCAATTTTGATGACATCGGACGGGTAGCTGGTTACATTTGGCCCCCGCAAGAGGACCATCAGAGTTGACAGAAAAATCGAAACCCCGATAGCGCTTATCAGAGCTGAAAGGCGTGAGGAACCGCGCAAGGGGCGGTAAGCCACCCTTTCCACCAGCATTCCCAGGACCATGCAGAAAACCATGGCCCCCAAAATTGCTATAAAAATGTTGACCTTAAAGGTCAATACCAGAAACAACCCGACAAAGGCACCAAACATATAAATCTCGCCATGGGCGAAATTTATCAGCTGTACTATGCCGTACACCATCGTATAGCCCAGGGCTATCAGTGCGTAGGTGCTGCCTAGAGTAAGGCCGTTTATCAACTGTTGCCAGAACATAGACATCCTCCGAATACCACATCCAAAAACATGGGTGGAGAGAAGGAGCTGGTCTGAAACCACTCTCCCTCCCCACCCTTTGTTTCTTCAGTGACAGGGTTGTGTTTGTATGCGATTAATCTATTTTTACGTCTACCTTATCCATAAGTTTGAAGCTGCTGTCTTTTACCGTCAGCAGGTAAACCGGGCTCTTGATCGGTTCGCGGTTCTCCCGGAAGGTGGTCACTCCTGAAACGCCCGGGAAATCCACAGTCTTGGCCATTTCCGCCTTGTAAACCTTGGGATCAGTGCTGTTGGCTCTTTCCATGGCCTGGGCTACGATATACATCGCATCATAGTATTGGGCAGAGAACATATCAGCCATTTCGCCATTAAATTTCTTGGAGTAATCATCCAGGAACTTCTTGGTCTCCGCCGAAGGCTGTTCAGGCGAGAAGCCACAGTAGACTATACTGCCTTCAACCGCAGATCCGCCAAGTTTATAAAGGTCCTCACCCAGACAACCATCCCCGCCTACGAAGATCTGATTCATTCCCTGTTTGCGTATCTCTTTCATAAAGAGGGCCGCTTCCTGGTAATATCCGGTAAAAATAATCATGTCCGGGTTGGCGGGCTTAATCTTGGTCACCTGAGCGGCAAAGTTGGTGTCGCCCCTCTGGATGCTCTCTTCAATTATAATATTGCCGCCCTTTTCCTTTACGGCTTTACGGAAGTAGTCGGACAGTCCCACGCTGTAATCGTCATTAATCGCTGTTACCAGGGCAAAGTTTTTATAGCCCTTATTANNNNTAATCGCCTGCATCTATAGCTCCAACCCCGGTAGCTCCGGAAGAAATTAAAACCATCTGATTGTCCTGGGCAATCCTGGCCGCCACTATCGTTATGCCGGTGCAGGGATCACCGATGATCGCGCTAACCTTGTCTTTACTGATAAACTTCTTGGTTATGTTTGCGGCCTCAGTTTTGTCACCGCGGTTGTCTTCCTTGACGATCTCCACTTTTTTGCCGAGAATTCCGCCTGCAGCGTTAATCTCCTCAACCGCCAGTTCCAGACCCTTCAATCCCGGAATACCATAGCAGGCCACGTCACCTGTTAAAGCCCCCAGAAAACCCACCTTGATAACATCCTCGCCGCCTCCGCCGGCAGTCTTGTCGCCGCCGCAACCGGCCATTAAACCAACCAACATCACCAGACTCATGGCCAAAGCCAGCACCTTAAACCTGCGCAAATCCAGCCCTCCCCATATAAATTTGTAACTTTACCTTAGTAAACCATAACAAATCTTATATTCCGCTTGCAATGTAAANNTTGCTATTATGCAAAAGTCTCATTCCGCTTGCAATGTAAAAATCCTGCTATAAAAAACGAAAACCTCCCCCAAAAGAGGAGGAAGTTGGATTGAGTAACCCAGGCTGCCCCTTTGATCCGGGGCAGCCTAGCTATTCAGGTTCACCTGAAATCAACCCCTTATCATGTGATGTCGTCCCCTATGTTCAGTCGTCAACCCTGATCCGGATCAGCTCGTCGAAGGCGTTCCGCAGTTCGTACTCGCGATACAGGGCCTTCATGGCGGTGTACATTTCGAGAATGTTGGCGCCAACCTCGGTTTCCATCTGGTCAGCCTTGATGGTTCCGGCACACGACTCGTTAACCAGTACCGTCATCCGGTGGAGGAAATCGTTGACCAGGGTATTATAGCGGGGGGCGATTCTGGCAACCTTCTGCTCATCAACGGGGAGCTCGATGATGGGTCCGCCGTTGTCGTAGAAGTACTGCAGCAACTGATTGAGTTTGTCGTTGTTGATTTCAACTATTTTTTCTTTTCTCTCCAGCTGCTTCATGGCCAGGTGGGTGTAGTCGGGTTTGCGAGTACCCTTTTCGATGTCTGCCAAGGCCAGGAATATTGATCCAACGAAGTACTCTAGACTGATACCGACCGCATAAACTTCGCACTCGCAACGGGGGCAGCTGACCGCCTTCATTAACTCGTCGACAGCTCGGGAGTAAGCCGTGCCCAGGGGTGTTGAAATGCTTTGGTTTCTGATTGCGTTGGTTGTCATAATATCATCTCCTTACCTTTTTCTGACCTGTTGCTGACTACTCCATCTCTCCTTTTGTTAATTGTTAAATGCAATTAGCGTGCCAAACCTCAGGACCAGGTGAGGATTTTGTAGAAAAAAATCGAATCCCCATAAAAACAGGCTTTTTCGATGCCCGGTTGGGGTTCCCTGTCCTAATTGCTGGAAGTCTGATGGCGGTCTTGCCGATTTTTGAAGCGTATTTTCCCAAAAAAATAGCCCGTACCCCTTACAGCGATACGGGACTATCCCAAAATCGTTATCCATATAACCCTATGGACTGTTAACCCTGTCTCCAAGTGTCACCTTTTTGTCAGCCCCAGTTGCCGGGGTTAACAATTGGGTTACAGCTTGGGCTAATTAACAATGTCGTATTTTCTCATTTTTTTGTACATCGTATTGCGCGAGATCCCCAGCCTGGCCGAGGCCATGCTCACATTGCCCGCACACTCATCCAGGGTCCTGATTATTTCTTTCTTCTCCTGTTCCTGCGCCATCATCTTCCGGGCCTGCCGATCCAATGTCATCTCCGTAGAAACCTCGGTATCCTCGACCGGCCGACTCTCCCGCTCCGGCGATTTACCCAGGTTGCTGTAAACGATTTCCCGCGGCAGGCAATCGACCGTCAGGACGCTTCCCTGCAATACCAGGAGCACCCTTTCCACCACATTCTGCAGTTCGCGGACGTTTCCCGGCCAGTCGTAATTCTCCAGGCATCTGATTACCTCCGGATCGATGCTCGATACCCGGCGGCCCAGTCTGGCGGACATCTCCGACAGAAAATGATTAAACAGATGCTTGATATCTCCCCTTCTTTCCCGTAAAGGCGGGACGGAGATCTTGATTACATTAAGCCGGTAATACAGGTCGGCCCGGAACCTTCCCTGGTCCACCAGGGTGAGCAGATTTTTATTGGTAGCAGCAATGATGCGCACATCGACTTTGATGGGGGTGTCTCCTCCCACCCTCATCACGGCCTTTTCCTGGATGGCCCGCAACAGTACCGACTGCTGCTCCAGCGGCATGTCCCCGATCTCATCCAGTAATAAAGTACCCCGGTTGGCCAGTTCAAACTTGCCTGGTCTACCCCCGCGTTTGGCTCCGGTGAAGGCTCCGTCCGTGTAGCCGAACAACTCACTCCCTACCAGTTCTCGGGGTATCGCCGCACAGTTGATGGCCACAAAAGGCCCACCGCTCCGGGCGCTGCTGTTATGAATGGCCTGGGCAAACACCTCTTTACCGGTACCGCTCTCCGCCTGCAGCAGTACGGTGGAGGAATTGGTAGCGGCCATCATCGCCTGGTTGATAGCGTTTTTCAATTGCGGTTCTTCGCCTATTATCGAGGCAAAGGTAAAACTTGCCTGGGAACCGGCAAATTTATTAACCAGTTGCTTAACCTGGGCTATCGGTACCAGAAAGATCGTAGCACCCACAATCCGGTTTTCCGCATCCAGTATCGGCTTTCCAGTAGCCGTGGCATGGATTTTCCCCCGTTTTCCGTCCAGCAAAATCTCACGGTCAGCAAAGGATTCGCCCGTTTCCAGCAGGTTAAGGGTGCCAGGTGCTTTCCCCGAAAACAGATCCACTACATGTACCCCTACCAGAGCACCATCGGAATAACCAATGATTTCTTGAGCCGCCCGGTTGAAGCTGGAAACCCGGCCGGTTTTATCTAGCACAATTACCCCTTCGGACATGGTATCGAAAACATTGGTCAGCTCAGAATGTATCCGCTGCAAGGCTTCCTGTTCGATCCGCAGTTCCTTTTCCTGATAAAGGTGACAGTTGGCCGCTTTATTCAAACCATTGTAAATCGCGACTGCCATCTGGTAACAGGAGTTATAGCCACAGGCGGCACAATTTCGAAAATCCTTTTCTTCCACCTTGTGCATGTCCACATATATCTTGTGCAACACACTCTCATTCGGTATCTTAAGCTGATTGCGCCGGGACAGGTCGGTGTAATTCCGGTACTCAAAATCATGGCTTTTAATGACCTCAGTCAGGAACTGTCGCAGCTTGTCCTGGGCCTGGTGATCCTTTACCGCCCTTTCCGAACGAGTTGCGGTTAGGTATTCGATCTCATCAACCGATTTATTGATACATCCAACCCCCATGTTACACCCTTTCTCACAACTCAGGATGTCTATAATCAGCGGGAGATGGGGGCTTTGGCTGGCAATGGCCTCCTCCAGGTTTCTCAGGTAATCGGTAAACACTGAAGAACCGTCAACCCGGGCAATACAGCTGCGCGGCGTATCCGGATAATGATAAAGGTAGGCTTCCTTCAGCCCCCCGGCACTGGAAAAATTGGCGGCAATACCGGCTTCAACCCCGGAGTCAAATTCACCGTCCTCCAGTGAATCCAGATCAATGCCGTTCTTCTGCAGGATCTTTTGCAGTGACCGGTAAGTCACATTGTATTTAACGGTTTTGCTGTCCTGAAACTCCCGCCTCTTGGCCAGACAGGGTGAAATAAATGCCAGCTCCACACCCGGGTGCAATGACCGCAGATAAACGCTCAGATTGTGCACCGGGCTGCCGATCGGAGCCAGATAGCTGATAAGGTTGGGGTGATGCAATTCAATAAACTTCACGACCGAAGGACAGGGAGTAGCAATAACCGGAAGCTTCAGGCCCCCGCTTTTTATCCCCTGGTGGTAACAGGCCACAGTAATTTCCGCCCCTAAGGAAACATCGTAGACCCCCTTGACCCCCAGTTTCTTTAAGCCCGAAATCAGCTTACCCAGTTTAAAATTGCCATGCGCTGATGGCGCGACCAGGGCCACAATCTCTCTGGAGTGCAGATTTCTCTCGAACTGTTCACTGTCATCAATGGCGAACCGGGCACTCTTTTCGATTACCCCTCCATGGCTCTTGATACAGGCCTCGATACAGCGGCCGCAGCCGATACATAAATTGTTGTTGAACTTAACTACCTCGCCGCTGCCATCACTGCAGATCTTGACCGGACAGACCGCGATACACTGGTGGCAGTTGGTACAGTTGGCGTCGTTGATGCCAATGACTTCGATTAAATCCTCACGCACAGCTTAACTTCCCTCCCCTCTCCGGAGTAATAAAAAAGCCCAGATCAAGCAAATGGCGATGCCTGGATTAAAATCATCAAAAGACCACTCTTAATGTATATTATAGTATAAATTCCGCCATTTTTCGACTCAGACTTGATAATCTTGCGTATGTATGATGGAGAGGGACGGGGAAGGCTGGGGCAAGTTGGGGACGGTTCTT
>DCTH01000073.1 GCA_002329495.1 Syntrophothermus sp. UBA1445
GCGGGCGCGTGGATTGAAACTGCAATGTTGATGAGTTCGCGGATATCCATAACGTCGCGCCCCCCGCGGGCGCGTGGATTGAAACATCCAGGCCAACAGTTTGTCATTCTCGCGGATGTCGCGCCCCCCGCGGGCGCGTGGATTGAAACCATAAAAAAACGGGGGATACACATCCCCCGTGCTTTACTACCCGATCCGGCTGCTCCGCAGCCATATGTGCATTTTATCGGCCTCTCTTATCAACTCATCCCGGAAACCCGGGTGGGCAATCGAAATCAGCTTCTCGGCTCGCTCCCAGGTGGAAAGGCCTTTTAGATTGACCATGCCAAACTCGGTGGCTACCCAGTGAACTCCCCAGCGAGGCAGGGTTACGACCGTGCCCGGTGAAAGTACCGGCCGAATGCGCGAGGACCTCTTTCCATCCTTATCCTCATAAGTCGAGGGGAGGCAGACGATACCCTTGCCCCCTTTTGACATGAAGCCAGCATTCACAAAGTCCCACTGCCCACCCGATCCGCTGATCTGGTGAATGCCCAGGGACTCCGAGGAAACCTGACCGAACAGGTCTACCTCCAGGCAGCTGTTGATGGCAATCAGGTTAGGATTTTGAGATGCCACCACCGGATTATTGACGTAAGATACCGGGCCTGTATGACAGATGGGGTTATCGTCAATGAACTGCCAGAGCTTGTCTGTACCGAGGGCAAAGCAGTATACCATCTTGCCGGGGTCTGTTGCTTTACGGCTGCCGTCAATGCAGCCTGCCTCATACATCTCCACAAATGGGTCGCCCAGCATCTCAGTATGAACCCCTAGGTGTCTCAGACCGGCCTGGGCAATATATTTGCCAATGATACCTGGAAGGCTGCCGATACCCAATTGAATACAGCACCCGTCATGCATTACGTCCAAAATCTGTCCCGCGATAGCCTTATCAACCTCCGTAGCCGGAGGGGTGGGTATGTTAAGCAGTGGAGGGTCTCCTGAATCCACCACATAGTCCACCTGGGATATATGGATAAGTGCATGCTGTCCATGGGCTTTGGGCATACGGTTATTTACTTCCACCAGTACCTTTTTGGCGTGATCCACCATCACCGGCATCAAAAAGGTTTGGGGTCCGACATAGAAGTAACCGTTTTCATCCATTGGCCCCACGGCGGTCATGGTAACATCGGTAGGAATGTCCTGAATAAGGCGGGGCTGTTCATGAAAAGTCATGGGTATGTAATTACACAGGTTTTGACGCTGCAGCTGGCGGTCTGTGGCTGACATGTACCAGGCATTGTAGATGAAATGTTTTCTGTCTGGGTCGACATGGGCACACATTATCGGTCGAAAGCCTGAAGAAATCCGTATCTTCACATCAAACAATTCGTCTTTGCGGGCCGCCAGTGCCCGGTCCAGGGCGATTGGTTGGCCATTGACCATATTGTACTCAATCCAATCGCCGGATTTCACAACTTTTACTGCTTCCTCTGGTGTAACAAATTTATCCATGTATTCCCGCATTACCGACACTAAAGATAAAACCTCCCCAATCTTCAACATTTTACATCCTTTAAAATACTACCACACGGTAAATAAGTTTGGCAGTAAGTTTATCAGGTACCCCCACAAATTCTGTTTACTCTTCGTAGACTATAATAAATGGAAGAACGTCTACAATTAAACATCACTAACAAAAAGCAAACATAATACAACACATTTCCAAACCGCCCCACGCGATAAACCTTGGCTCAGCCGGGGTTTTTCATGCACTTTTTCAATTTAAAATTTGTACGCAAATCAAACATATCGCAAACAATTTCCAAACACGACTCATGTTAAGCTCATGATGTGAACTGTTTCACCAATAAAGGGGGGTGATTATCAATGCAAATAAGGGGTGGCGTTCCTCGTACGAGGATCAGAACCTTTACGGTGGAAGCCTGAGGAACGTCAGTCAAGAGCAGAACTGTAGGGTAAGACACCACCGAAGATACGATAATGACGGATAGGGGATTTGGCACTGCAGCGGGTCAATCCCGAAGATGATGCGTTTTCGTGTTGAAATGGGTAATCTTAGAGCTGCTAAGATTCCAGGAATAGGAGGTAAGCATGAATGAACAAGAGAATCGTGTGTTGTTGGTAGATATTGATAAGGGAGTAGTCTGGAAGATCGTAGCGGATAACCGTCTGACGCCCGCGGAACGGCGGTTATTAACCCTTCTAAAACNNACAACGCCGGGAGGGTCGACCGGTTCCCATGGAAATACTCACTGCTGAGCTGGAACAGGACTTTACCGGATGTGGTGCCGGCAACCCTCGTTTTCATATCCTGCATCTGCGTCGTAAACTGGGGCACTCTGAGGAACGGCCCATTATTAAGACTTGTAAAGGAATCGGGTACTACCTGGTACCCGGGACACTCAGATTAACTGATGACTCGTCTACTACCTAACAACAGCTCTATGTCCTAACTTCCTGGAAACCAAGATTATATAATCCTAAATGTATCGGTAGAATTTGTGAATTATGGAGGGGTAAATTGCCCCTCCATTTTAATTGAGATGGTTTCAACCAGCGAAATGAACAACTTCCTCGCAACAAATATGAAATTACTACCATAACAGCAGGAATCGACTGTGCATTTCTTGAATTTTACCTTTGCGACCGCACCATCGCCTGAGATATGCATCAGTTTGGGACAGATTATGTCAGGCATCAGAGTGTGAACAGGAAGAGGAGCGCATACTATCATGGACACAAAAATATTATCTTTCCCTCTTTCGTTGATTGCTGTGGACGAGATCAGCAGCCTGACGGCAGATGTGATTGATAAGGGTAAGGTAGACCGGGCTGATGCAATTCGGATGCGCCTTTCGCTGGAAGAGGTCTTGTTGATATGGCTGGATGCACTGGGCGAGGGTGCAGAGTGTACCTTCTGGTACGGCAAACGGCTGGGTCGTCAGTACATAACCGTTTCTGTGGCCGGCGCGAAGGTCGACCCCTTCAAGGACCATGAGAAAACAGGGGAATTCGTGACCCAGACCGACATCAATATACTGGCCAGCCTGGGATTGGCGCCTGATTACGAGTATGCCAACGGTGAAAACCGCGTCACCCTGATGCCGAACAAGAAGCAGCTTAATCCGATGATCGTACTGGGCACTGCCATTGTGCTGGGCATCGTTGGCGGCCTTTTGGGACTTTTGTTGCCGCTTGGGATTCGGACAGTGTTGGTCGACAATATCCTGACCCCGCTGTTCGATGCTTTTACCGGATTGCTTACTGGTTTGGCGGGACCGATGATGTTCCTCTCAGTAGTATGGTCTATATATAACATCGGGGATGTGGCTACACTGGGACAGATAGGCAAGAAGATGGTGGGGCGCTATGTTGGCTTTGTATATGTCAGCCTGATTATCTGCATGGGAATCAGTCTCTTTTTCTACCACCTGTCAACCGATGTCAGTGCAACGGGGGGGGCCGAGCTGTCGGGGTTGTTTCAGATGCTTTTGAGTATAATTCCCTCCAATAGTCTTAAGCCGTTTATGGAGGGAAACTCCATGCAGATTATGTTTTTGGCCGTTATCATTGGTCTGGCCATGTTGGTTCTTAATCAAAAGACAGTTGTGGCTGCCAAGTTTGTTGAGCAGTCCAATTACATCGTACAGCTAATTATGAGCGTTATCACTTCCCTGATACCGGCCTATATTTTCGCCAGCCTCCTGCAAATAATTCTTATCGGGGGGTTGGCAGAATTGTCCGGTGCTGTCAAGGTGGTAGTTCTGTTCCTTTTCTGCATTGCCCTGATCTTTGTTGTGGCTTTGGGCATGCTGTCATTTCAGAAAAAGGTTTCCCCGGGCCTGCTGCTGCGCAAGCTTACACCGACCTTTCTCATCGCCGTCACCACCGCATCGTCGGCGGCAACGTTTGCTATCGGTGTGGAGACCTGTGAAAAGAAATTTGGTATCGAAAACAAGCTGGCGAATCTCGGGGTACCGCTCGGTATCGTTGTGTTTGCCCCCGGCCATGCCATCGAGTTTCTTTCGATAGGTTTATTCATGGCCGATTTTTATGGGGTTGCCATCACCCTGCCCTGGCTGTTCGTTGCGATACTTATGTCAGGACTGCTGGTCATGGCAGCACCACCCATCCCCGGAGGAGTCGTGGCCTGCTACACCATATTCTTCACCCAGTTGGGAATCCCCCTGGAAGGACTGGCCCTGGCCATTGCCATGAATGTGGTGTTTGATTTTATTGCTACGGCTTTCAATATGACAGTCCTGCAGCTGCAGCTCACCATGTTGGCGGATCGTCTGCGGTTGCTGGATGTGGATTGCCTGAGAGCCGAAACAACCTAGGGATGGGAATTTTGAATGGGTACCACGTGCATTGTGTGGAATCTAATTTCACATTACGAAAAGTCAGGTCATTATCAAGCATCAAAGTCATAAAAAGATATTTTTTTGGAATGCTATTGCATTTCTTGGCACATCCGCATATACTAATTGCAGATGGAAAAAATAATACACACGAGGGCGAAGATGTCTATAATATGGTCTGCTCAGTTCAGATCATTCGAGACATCTTATTTTTTTGGGGAAAAGGCAGGTGATGGTGGTTTGTGCCAAAAGCAAAGATAATCATTGCTGACGGAAACCGTAACAGCCAGCGGGTTCTAAAAGATCTATTAAACCGCTACGGGTACATTGTTCAGGCGGAAGTCCTCAATGCACCTGATCTTTTGAGGAAAGTACGTACCCTGTTCCCCGATCTGGTGATCATGGATTCCGGACTGCCGGGCGGGAGCACACAGGAAATGGCTGATATTATTCTGGGTGACGAGTTAAGCAATGTTCTGGTTTTGATGNNACGATAATCATTGGCGGCAATTATATGGTGTAGCTCATATTAAAAAGCCCTACAGTGATGAAACCCTGCTCTCGGCGATTGAGATATGTCTGATGTACCAGGAGAAAGTCAATTCCATAAAAAGAGAAGTTGATCAGTTAAAAGAAACATTGTTTGCTCGCAAGATAGTAGAAAAGGCCAAGGGAATACTTATGAAACAATTGGATTGCGATGAAGCAAGGGCCTACCGCCTTATCCAGAAAGAGAGCATGAACCGGAGCATTTCCATGAAGGAACTAGCCAGGGCCATTATTGCAGCCGAGGAAAACAAAATTATTTTTAAGGAGAGATGAAAATGGGCAGAAACGACAAATACGAAATCCTGGAGAAATTCAAAGCTAACGATGTAAGGTTTATAAGACTTCAATTCACCGACATTCAGGGAATTATGAAGAATTTGGCTGTGCCTCTAAGTCAATTGGAAAAAGCCTTGAATGGGGAAATCATGTTTGACGGTTCTTCAATCAATGGATTCGCGGATATATCGGAATCTGATATGTACCTGGTTCCGGACCTGGATACCTTCGCCATTTTTCCGTGGAGGTCTGCCAATGGCAAGGTTGCCCGGTTAATCTGTGATGTCCATAACAAAGATGGCAAACCATTCCCGGGGTGTCCTCGCAACAACCTGAAAAGGGTGTTAAAGGAAGCCGAGAACCTGGGTTTTAGCATGAAGGTGGGCCCGGAAGCGGAATTCTTCCTGTTCCTGTCGGATGAAAAAGGCCGTGCTACCGCCCAGACTCAGGATG
>DCTH01000008.1 GCA_002329495.1 Syntrophothermus sp. UBA1445
TGCCCCCTGTGATTAATTTTCCTGTCTTAGTCTGCAAACAGGTCTTTTCCTATGATGCGGCAGGCGGTGCGCCACATCAGGTTATCCAGACTGTCCTGGTCGGGGCATAACCTGGCGGCGATGTCATGAAGCTTTCCGGTGGGGTACAGCGTGCCCATGGGGAAATCGGTGCCGAAGACCAGCCGGGAGCTGTGTGAGGCAATCAGTTTTTGCAGCCGTTCGCTGCCAGGAGTGCCGGGCTGGCAGTAGACCAGGGTATTGGTTGTGTCCAGATAGAGGTGAGGGTACTCATCCAGGAGAGCCGGCCAGTTATCCAGCGGCAGGTCGGGATAGAGCATATGAGCCACGACCAGGTGCAGGCGGGGATAACGCCGCAGTAGTTCTCTGGTGTCTGCTACCATGGATGGCCGCCCGTAAAACTCGGAGAAGCCGGTGTGAATCACCACCGGGCACTGCCGTTCCTGAAACTCCTCGAATACCCGGGCCAGCCTATCATCCAGGATCGAAAAACTCTGTATGTAGGGGTGAAATTTGAATCCGACAAACTGCTGCCGATCAAGAGCCTGGATGATAATTGCCTCCTTATTCTCATCACCCGCATGCAGCGAGGCAAAGGGAATGGCGTTAGGGCAGTGGTCGGCGAAGTCGCGGTGCCACTGATTGATCTCCGCAGTCTCTCCAGGTTTCAAGGGATAAAAGAAATTAAAGAAGGCCTCCACTCCCTCTTCCTCCAGATGGTTGAGGAGTTCCTCCGTAGTTATATCCAGGCTCACCTTCTCATAATCCGGGGCCACCGGGCGCACCCACTTGATTCCGCCCCTCACCCGGCGATGGGTCATGATATGGACATGGGCATCGATTCTATGGCGGGGAGACCTCAGCCCAGTTCCATCCTCCGTTGCTTTCATCAAACAAACACCTCCAAGACTGCATTCAAACGAATCCTGATTCCCCGGCAAAAAACACAACTTAACATTGCATAAGCATGTCGGAGTAACCTGGCAGCAACACCCGGTGAAGTCTGGCGACAAATACTCAAGAATTATGAATTTTTGCAGGGAGAATCAATCTTTCAATAACAGGTTCCACATGGCTCCACCCAATGCCTGCCAGATACTTTCCCTTGGAAATATTTTAAACCGCCCCTCACCCTTTTATAAAGTTACTCCCCCCGGCATATAAACTAATAATCGAATTCTCGCCGGAGTCATGGAGGGGGAGTGGAAAAGCTTGTGGTGGTGGACTCTTTCGTGGAAGAAAATCAAGGTATTCCTGGTGGCGGCAGCTATGCTGGCTTTGTTGGCGGGCAGGATCTACGCCGGAGCTGAGCCGGATATCAGCACCTTGTCGTATGGTATTGCCGGCCAGGTCATCGTGGTTGATCCCGGACATGGGGGGATTGATTCCGGGGCGGTCGGCAGACAGAGCAAAGTTCCAGAAAAGGAGATTACCCTGGCGATATCGCAGAAACTGGCCCGGGCATTAAGCCAGGCCGGGGCAATGGTGGTTATGACCCGGGAAACCGATACTGACCTCTCCGGTGATATGCAGGGAAGTCTCATTCAGAAGAAACGGCGCGACCTCTCCCAGCGGGTAGCCAAGGCCCAGGAGGTGGACGCAGATTTGTATCTCTCCATCCATACCAATGCCGACCCATCGCCGAGATGGTATGGAGCCCAGACCTTTTACTACACCAACAGCCCGCAGAGCAGGATCCTGGCCAACTGCATCCAGGAAGAGCTGGTCCGCATTCTGGGGAATAATAAACGCAAGGCTAAAGAGGGTGTTTTCTACATAATGGAGAAAACAACAATGCCAACAGTAATCATTGAGGTTGGTTTTATTTCCAATCCCCGCGAGGAACAACTTTTGATGGACGATCTTTACCAGACCAGGATAGCGTATGCCATCATGTCGGGACTGGTTAAGTATTCGGCAAAGGAGGGTCAGCCATGATCGTGTACGGGGCTTTGGCCCCGCACCCCCCGTTGATAATCCCGGAGATTGGGGGGCGGGAGTTAAAACAGGTTAAAAAGACGGTGGAGGGTTTGAACAGTCTGTCCAGAGAGATTGCCCGCAAGTCTCCGGATGTTCTGGTGGTGATTACTCCCCATGGGAACGTGTTTCGTGACGCTATATCTGTACTGGGCAACCCCCGGCTCACCGGCAATCTTGCCAAGTTTGGGCAGAGTCGGCTGGTTTATCGCCATCCTAACAGCCTGGAGTTGCTGGAGGCATTACAGATCAAGGCCGGCGAGCACAACATTCCGGTGGTGGCGATTACCAGTGAGCAGGACAAGCATGGACTGAACCCGGATCTGGATCATGGGGTTATCGTACCCCTGCATTACCTGGAACAGGCCGGCCTGCAGGATATCCGNNCCGGAACTGTACCGGTTGGGGATGTTGATCCGGGAGGTGTCAGATGAACTGGGGCTGAAGGTAGTGGTTATCGCATCAGGTGACATGTCCCACCGATTAAAGAGTGATGGTCCCTACTCCTTCCACCCGGATGGACCCGTATTTGACCAGCAGGTGAAGGATCTGATCAGTCAGGGCCAGACCATGGAACTGCTCCGGATGCCGGCAGAACTGCGGGAGAATGCTGGAGAGTGCGGCTACCGTTCCCTGGTGATCATGCTGGGCAGCTTGGACGGGTATGACTACACGCCGCAGGTCTTTTCGTATGAGGGCCCCTTCGGGGTAGGCTACCTGGTGGCAGGTTTGGAACCTGGTCAGAATCAGGTGGCCAGCCGGTATGCCCAGCTGATGGAAGAAAAACAGCAGGCCCAGAAGGAACGNNCAGTGGGCCCGGAGATCCCTGGAGAGTTTTGTGGAGTCAGGGAAAAGGCTGCCCTTGCCGCAGCCACTGCCGGAGGAGATGAATTATGCAGCCGCCACGTTCGTTTCCCTGAAAAAGGATGGTCAGCTGCGGGGGTGTATCGGGACCCTGCAACCGGTGCGGGACAACCTGGCCCTGGAGATCCGGGAGAACGCCATCAGCGCCGGAACCCAG
>DCTH01000258.1 GCA_002329495.1 Syntrophothermus sp. UBA1445
GGCTTTTCAGATGTCATTTTTCGTAATGCTGCCCAGCATACTCCTGTCAGGTTTCATGTTTCCCCGGGCCGCCATGCCCAAGATCATCTATTATATCAGCGATGTCATACCATTAACCTACTACCTGGACATCATCAGAGGCATAATCCTGAAGGGCATCGGATTGCAGTATCTCCTGGGGCAGGTCGCTGCACTGCTGGTGTTTTCAGTTATTTTTATCACTATTGCAACCTTGAGGTTCACCAAGAAGATTGCCTGATAGCCACAGGAAGGGAGTAAACGCATGGGAATCCGCGAAAGGATAATCCTGGCCTGCCAGGAGCTAAGCACCACCCGGGGCTTTTACAATACGACCATCGACGAGATCGCCGCCCAGGCCGGAGTCAGCAAGCGCACTATCTACCGCTATTTTGACAGCAAGGACCAGATCATTGAGGCCGCCCTGGATGACTTCATGGCGACCATGGAAAGGGAAATGATGGAGATGGTCAATGGCGGGATGAAACCAGCGGATATTCTGTCCACCCTAATAAAACGGCTGATGGAAAAGGGCAATTTTGTATTGGGGTTACCGGGTCTCAGTGATCTCCAGCAGCGTTACCCCCACTTGTGGAGAAAGATAGATGAATTCAGGGTCAGCAAGCTTCAATTTATGATCGAAGTCATCCGGCAGCGCNNACTGTCAGCCATACTTCTGGCCGTGATTCAGGCAGTAGCAAATCCCGACTTTATCCTGAAGAATGGCCTGACCTTTGAAGAGACAGTAGGTCAACTCAGCCGTATCATGATGGCGATTATCGGTCCGGAAGCGACCAGGCCTGAGTAGACTACGTACCATTCAGTATTTCTTTTCGCTTCTCCAATGAGGATGTTCTTCAACATGCCAATTTGCCGGATAATATGTTAATTAATTGGCAGGAATCCACATATAAATATAGAACTCATTGTCTTAAGACATATGTCCTGCCCTATCGCCAGCATTTAGCAGATAAATACGAAACCGGTTAGGCTGTTAAGCCGAATTTCATATTAATGGTGACAAATACCTCATTTTTGTGTGAAGGCAGATGGTTTCTTATGATCTTAGTGTTGATCTGACAGGCGCAATAGAAGAAGGCCGGATATGATTAAAAAGAACATCAATGATCTACCAATGTGGGCGGTCCTTGGTCAAGATGTCTATACCCCGGAAGGACAACTGCTTCTTGTCAAAGGGACTGTTATAAAGCCCTATATGGTAAGTAAAATTATCGCCTCAGGAGTTCTCGAGGTTTACGTGGAAGGCGAGGAACCAGAACCGTCCCGTACTCCCGTGAGGAAACCCGGTAACAATTTGGACCGGGCTTTTTTGGTGGGACAGATCATTGTCAACGACATAATAGAACAGGTCCGGTCAGGTCGGCCAATTGATCGCAACGATCTGGAGGAAGCCGTTAACATCTTCTATCCCGAGGTTATTAACACCGGCAACATGTTTACCCAGTTATGGGCATTGCGGAGCAAGGACGAATACACCATGCAGCACTCCATTGCTGTAGGGGCCTTTGGCGTGAAAATCTGCCAACTGCTGAATCTTCCCGAAAAGATCGCCAAACAGGTGGGGATGGCTGGCATGATGCATGATATCGGCAAGGTCAGAATCCCGGATACCATACTTAATAAATCCGGGGCCCTAACTGAAGCGGAGTGGGACCAAATGAAGAAACACCCCCAGTACGGGTATGAGATCCTTAGATCCAGCGGGGATGTTGAGCATGAGATTCAGTTGGCCGTGCTGCAGCACCACGAAAGGTTAGACAGACGTGGGTACCCACTTAACCTGTCACCTAACATCATCCACCTGTTTTCCAGGATTCTCGCCATAGCCGACTCCTTTGACGCCATGACCTCTGAACGGGTATATCGCAAGCCATTATCAGTCTTCGCCGCTGCCGAAGAGCTGATGGCCGATGCATACAAAGGGAAACTGGACCCCAGAATTGTTATACTCTTCGTGGACTACATCGTTGATATGACCCCCGGACAAAAAGTGCTATTAAACACAGGCCAGATAGCCGAAGTCATCCTATCCAATAAATCAGAACCCACCCGCCCACTGGTTAGAGTCGACAGTGAATTCGTCAATCTAGGGTTAAAGAGGAATGTGTGGATTGAGGATTTTGTCAGGGCAGGAGTGTAATAGGGTTAATAGAAGGACAGTTTGCTAGTAGTTTAAAAAATTCCATCCCTACTCATCACAATCAAACCGGAGCCCCTCTCATCAAACGCGCAGGTTATTCTGCAACAGAACCTGCTCTCTTCATATCCAAAGTCATCAACTCCATGTCTTTTGCCACGGCCATTTGTCTCCCAAATAAAGAAATTTGAATAACGAGATAGGTATTTTCGACTGACACAATGCTGTCATTTTCCTTGGATACAATCTATTTGTTGGAAGGCGGATGAATTAAACCATATAGTTCGGACCAGGCAATCGCACTCGAATACTATCAGGAGGAAAGAGTTATCAGAGTGTCGAAGCAACCGATAACTGATAAAATATGGTAGAATTAGATTGATAATATTCGAGTCAACTACCGTACTTTAAGCCTTCAAAAATAAGCGGAAAGGGGGCGTATTTTTAAGGTAATGATCATGATAAATGCTGGAAAGGACGGAAACTCGAATAGTGAAACGAGATTTAATTGCGCATGTTCGCAAGAATTCTGACGGAACGTGGGGGGCACCTCATCGGTTAATCGAACACTTGGAGAACACGGCAAAATTAGCTGAAAAATATGCCGCAAAATTTAATTCGGGAGACTGGGGTAGGGCAGCTGGTTTAGCACATGATGTTGGTAAGGGAAGGAAGTCGTGGCAAGACTATCTTGGAATGGCCAGCGGGTATGATGAAGAAGCTCATTTGGAGGGGAAAACCGGCAAGATTCCTCATGCCATCCATGGAGCTAAATTGGTTGAAGACGAATACGGTAAGGGTTTTGGCCGATTGTTGGCTTATTGCATTGCCGGGCATCATGCGGGACTTCCTGACTGGTCTGCCGCTGAAGGGAGCGGACAAGCGTCGCTCCAATTTCAGTTGGCAAAAATAAAAGATACTGATGACATTGATCAGACTATTGTGGAACTGGTTCGTGCAGGAAAACCTGGAATCCCCCCATGGAAATTCTCCCAGGGTCTAGATCTATCTTTATGGATAAGGATGTTATATTCATGTTTAGTTGATGCCGATTTTCTTGATACTGAACTCTATATGGACAGAGACCGGGCAGTTAATCGCGGTAGTTATTGTTCCATGTCGGAGCTCCTGGACCGGTTTACGAAGTTCATCACCCAGTTTGAGAAAACGGCTGAAGAAACTAGGGTTAATTCAATCAGAAGGGAAATACGCGACAAATGCGTAAAGAAGGCTTGCCAAGACCAGGGCATATTCTCTCTTACAGTACCAACGGGTGGCGGAAAAACTCTAGCCAGTCTGGCGTTCGCCTTGGAACATGCAGTAAAACACAATCTGGATCACATTATTTATGTAATCCCGTACACCAGCATAATTGAACAAAATGCCGAGGTTTTTCGAGCTGCGGTTGGTCCAGATCAGGTGATTGAACATCATTCCAATCTGAATGACGACGATTCTACTCCCAAATCCCGATTAGCCGCAGAGAATTGGGATGCTCCCGTCATTGTTACTACGTCAGTACAGTTCTTTGAGTCGCTTTTCGCTGCCCGGTCCAGCCGCTGTCGTAAGCTGCACAATATATCAAAATCAGTTGTAATCCTGGACGAAGCCCAATTGGTACCCATTGATTTTCTGACCCCGATTCTCAATTCAATCCAATTGCTTGTAGATCACTNNGGTCAGTTTTGTGATTTCAACTGCTACCCAGCCCGCGTTTAAGGAACGTAAACTTGCTCAAAGTGTATTCCCGGGTCTGAAAGAAATAACGGAGATTGTAGGTACTATTGACGAAGTTAAGTCGCTTTACCAGTCCTTGAAAAGGTATCAA
>DCTH01000044.1 GCA_002329495.1 Syntrophothermus sp. UBA1445
CGGGAAAGAGTTTTCTTGCTTGTGGCGTGCCCAGCCAAGCACGCATCATCTCGCCGGTGAAAGTCCGGTCGGGGTAAACGCCAAGGTGCCCCGTAGCTAGGATACCTGCGTACGGAGAAATCTGTGCGTAGAAGCGTATCGACGAAAGTACCTCTCAGAGAGAGGGTGAGCAAGTAACCAGGCCGTAACATTAAGTGAATCCTGCCGCGTCGTCAAAAAGGCCCTGCAAGGGGGAAAAGGAGGAGCCGAGTCCTGCGCATATGGACGAAGGCCATGGAAGCTGTGAAGAACTTGGAAGCAACAGCGAAGAACCTCCCGGCGTAGAGGGAGCGGCATGGTAACAAAGATGATGCAGTGAACTGGGGAGACCCTCCCCTGCACAAGGAAACTTGTAAAGAGGATGCTTATAAGCCCGCACGGTGAAATGGCAAACCTGCAGGAAGGGAGTCGGAGGAGGCCATAGTACTAAAGAACGGCAGGACAGCACAACCTGCCGGAGGGAAGGGCCTCTGCTTTGTTCACGCTTTTCAAGGAGGTAAGGGCAGTGAATGCTGCAAGGCTAACAACACCAATAGAAAAAGTCCGAGAACTCCAAGGAAAGCTAGGTCATGCTTCCAAGGCGAACCGGAGACGCAGATTCCATGCACTATACGACAAGGTTTACCGCATGGATGTGCTGCTGGTGGCGTGGGAAAAAGTACGAGCCAACAAAGGGGCGGCAGGCATAGACCGGCAGACCCTGGCAGATATTGAAACGATGGGTGTGCAGGAATTCCTGCTATCCTGCCAGCAGGACCTGATAGGAGGCAAGTATCATCCCCAACCAGTACGCAGAAAGTACATCCCCAAGAAAGACGGCAAAAGGCGTCCTTTAGGAATTCCCACAGTCAGGGACAGGGTAATCCAGATGGCAGTAAAGATGGTTGTTGAACCGATTTTCGAAGCCGATTTCAAAGACTGTTCGTTCGGATTTCGACCTGGACGCAGCGCCAAACAAGCGCTGGAACGGGTACGAAAAGCCTGCAATCGCAAAGGTAACTGGGTGGTCGACGTCGATATCCAGGGGTACTTTGACAATATCAATCAAGAAAAGCTCATGAAGCTGGTTCAAATGCGAATCAGCGACCGGCGAGTCTTGAAATTAATTCGTAAATGGCTGCAAGCAGGCGTAATGGAGGAGGGAAAGGTCAAACGACCTGTGCTTGGAACGCCGCAGGGCGGTGTAATTTCACCACTTTTGGCGAATATCTACCTCCATTACTTCGACCTTCTGTGGGAAAAGAACGGGGCAATAATCGGAGAACTTACTCGATATGCTGATGATCTAGTGGTGGTTTGCAGGACAAAAAAGGATGCTGACCGTGCCCTGCAAATCATCCAGGCCATCATGAAGCGATTGGAACTTACCTTGCATCCTGATAAGACAAAGATTGTAGGGATGTGGACAGGAAAAACAGGATTCGACTTTCTTGGGATGCACCATCGGAAAACTAAGACACAGACGGCCAAGTGTCGAACCTACTACACAACACAGCAGTGGCTGACGGGGAAAGCCGAACTGCATATCCGTGAAGTGATTAAGGAGCGTTTAGCACCGCCAGCGGCACGGGTAATCTCGGTACAGGAACATGTAGAGTTTCTTAACCCCAAGATACGAGGGTGGCGGAATTACTACAAGACTCCCACCAAGAATCCTACCAACACACGTAAAATGTACAAGCTGGACTGGTACATCCTCAACCGCTTTACGCGCTACTATGCAAATAAAACTAAGAAACGTAACACGTCAAAACTGCGCCGTCATGTTGCTAAATTATTACAGTGGAATGGACTGCTGAAACTGGCAACACCGCCGAAAGTCCATGATGACGGACATCGGAAAGCCGTATGAGGGAAAACCTCACGTACGGTTTGATGAGGAGGGGCTGGAAACAGCCCTTCACTCTACGAATACCGCCAATTATCCAGGAATAGTATTTAGGGACCAGAATTTAAGGGGCGTTAAAGATGTTATTGGCAAAATGTATCAAGTAACTATTAATCGAAAAGCCGTATTTTTAGTAGGAATGCTGATCTTTGTCAGCGTTTATGCTTCGTGGCTGGACCGGATAGAACGCAAGTTCTATGGCGTAAAGCCTGGTGTGTATATTGAGGAACACCATGTTGGTGGTTTTCTGCCGGAAGAACTGGAGGTAGTCCTGGACGAACTGGTTATAAAGCATCGTGAGATGCCCATGAATCCTTATTTTGACCGAGAGACCGGGGAGATAGTTCCTGAAAAATACGGTAAAGAGGTAGATGTTAACGCTACATACCGGGCTGTATTCGGCGCACCGCCCAACACCAGAGTCAAATTGATTTTACGGGAAATGCCTCCGGTACATACCGCCAAAGAACTGGAACCAGTAAACAGACAGCTCGGTTATTTTCATACCTGGTTTTACGGTTCCTGGCAGCGTCATGAGAACATTGTCCTGGCACTCCGCAGCATCAACAATCAGATTGTCTGGTCCGGAGAAACCTTCTCCTTTAATGAAACGGTCGGTCCCCGGAGTCCGGAACGCGGATACCGACCGGCTCCGGTGATCGGTGGTGATGGAATTGGGTTCGGAGGTGGCGTCTGTCAGGTTTCTACCACTCTTTATAACGCGGTGATGGCCGCCGGGCTGGAAGTGGTGGAGCGTTATCCCCACAGCTCCAGAGTGCCGTATGTGGCAGCCGGTAAGGATGCCACTGTGGTCTTTGGTGCCCTGGATTTTCGCTTTCGTAACAACACCGATTACCCGGTGATAGTTAAGGCCGGAATCAGCAGGGGAAAGATAACGGTGTATATTATTGGAAAGTAGGTGGGAGGTTTGCGGGTTGTAATCTTACCGCGCAGATTGATCAAGGTCTTGGCAGCGAGCTGTATTCTGGTTGCCGTGATGGGATTAGGTTATATGTTGTATCAAGGTCAGAACGGGCCAAGGGTCTCTGAGGCAGGTTCGCCTCACTACCAGGGATCTACCAATCAGAAAATGGTTTCCCTCACCTTCAACGTTGACTGGGGTGAGGAATACCTGCCCCAACTGTTAGAAATCCTAAAAGAGGAGGATATAAAAGCCACCTTCTTCGTCACCGGTAAATTTGCCGAGCGCCAACCGGATCTGGTCAAGGCGATCGTTAAGGGTGGGCATGACCTGGGCAACCATGGCCATGGGCACCGGCATCTTAAGAACCTGTCGAACCAGGAACTGGCCCAGGAGATAACCGGGGGAGAAAAGGTCCTGCAGGGGGTCAGTGGCCAGAAACCGAAACTGTTTGCCCCTGCTTATGGTGAGGTCGATGAGCGGATCAGCCGGATTGCCAGTGAACTCGGGTATGAGGTTATCATGTGGAGTCTGGACACCATTGATTGGCAAAACCCGGATGTAGCAACCATTGTGAAAAGGGTGGTGCCACGTATTCATAATGATGCCATAATTCTCATGCACCCTACCAAACCTACAGTCGAGGCTCTGCCTCAGATAATCAAACAACTTAAAGAAGAGGGTTACCGAATGGTCCCGGTTTCTGCCCTGATCAGCACCACCACCGATGCCGGGTCGGGTAAAGACACCTCCAAAAACAAATCGTCATAAATGGCNNCTTGCCTTCGACAATCCCGATTTCATGGCATAATGCCTAACGAGCTTCACTAAAACATCCAGGGAGTGATCTTATGAAAAGGTTTCGATTCATCATGGTTGTTGTATTGGCATTTATGGGCTTCGTATTTGTTGTCGACGATGCCTCAGCGGCCCTCTGGATAAGCGCTAAAGCCTACTGTGTCTATGACCTCAATACCGGGCAGCTGTTGGATGGTAAAAACGTGAGAACCCCTCTTCCCCCGGCCAGCACCACCAAGATAATGACGGCGTTGCTGGCCCTGGAGTATCTCGACCTTGAAGAGAAGGCCCGGGT
>DCTH01000070.1 GCA_002329495.1 Syntrophothermus sp. UBA1445
GCCTGAGGTCCTCACCCGGGACATTGTTTCTCCGGTGAAAAGGTCGGTTGAAGGGTTGGAAGCCATTATCAAGGAGATTGAGAAAGAACAATTTGCGACGCATATCCTAACCCTCCTGCCCCGCCAATGGATGGGCGAGATCTTGTATTTCCTGGAGGATGAGTTTCAGAGTAAGGTGGTCATTAATGGACGGACCGTAATATGTTCCTCGGACACCATAAACCAGAGCTACAATTCCGATCAGTTCAATGCGCTTGACGGGGAACTGGTGCGTGCTGCCGATCAATTAGCCGCTTATATCGAGGCATCATTGTCCATCAGCTACGGCATGAAGGCACCGGTCTTGATCAAGGCCAAAGGACAGATCTACAATAAGTGCGCGGGTTTGCAAGTAGGTGGGATTGACTTCAGACGGTACTTTGATAAAAATATGATGAATGACTTCCAGTAACTATGACTTTCCCTTGTGCAAAGAAGGTCAACGCGGTTTTCATGAGCGAGGCGTTAAAGGCCGGACTCGAATAAAAAAGTCCGGGTACCGTGAGTGCGGCCTACTGACATTTATGGAGGAAGATTCTTGGCAGTGTGCTAATATTAAAGGATAGAGTTGACTATTGGGGAGGTAGAATAAGTGGATTTTAAACTGACCAAGGAACAGGAATTGATCCAGAGAGCAGCCCGCGAATTCGCCGAAAAGAACATCATGCCAGTTGCCGACCAGATTGAACGTGAAGGTAAGATCCCTGATGAAATACTGAAGGGTATGGCTGAACTGGAACTGTTCGGCATCGCCTATCCGGAAGAGTATGGCGGAACCGGTGCTGGATACTTGTCTTATGTACTAGCCTGCGAACAGATTGCCCGGGCTAACGGCAGTGTTTCCGGCCTCTATTCCGTGCATTACCTGGGAACCAGTTCAATCGCCACCTTCGGGAGTCCCGAACAGAAGGCCAAATATCTGCCCAAGGCCGGAAGCGGCGAATGGATTTCATCCTTCGCGTTTACCGAACCGGCCACCGGATCCGATCCCAAGCAGATAAGCACCATCGCAGTCAAAGATGGTGATGACTATGTCATCAACGGAGTAAAACGGTTTATCTCCGCGGCCTACCTGCCGGGGCCTATTGTGATTTTTGCCAAGGACTCGGAGACCGGCCATCCTACAGCTTTCCTGGTTGACAAGTTCTGCCCGGGTTATTCAGTTTCGGAAACCTGGAAGAAAATCGGTATCCACGGCAGCAAAGTTGTGGATGTCTACCTTAAAGATGTAAGGGTTCCCTCATCAGCGGTGCTGGGACCCAAAGGCCAGGGCTATCCGGTTCTGCTGGCTGGCATCTCGTATGGTAAGGTTGGGATGTGTGCCGGCAGCCTGGGTGGAATGCAGGCCGCATTAGAGGAAAGCATCAAGTACGCCAAAGAGAAGGCGCACCGTGATAGCACCATCGCCAAGTTCCCCACCATCCAGGTGGCCATCGCCAAAATAGCTGAGAAAGTGGAAGCCTGCCGCTGGCTGACTTACAGACTTGCCTGGCTGGCGGACAACACCAAAGATATAATGGCATTCGCCAAGCAAGCAGCTATGACCAAAGCCTTTGTGGCCGAGTGCGGTGTTGACGTAGCGCGCCTGGCAGTTGGCGTACACGGGTCTTACGGACTTATGGATGATTACAAAGTATCGCATATCTATCGCGATGCCATAATCTCCGAACAGACCGAAGGTGTGGCTGACATGCAGCGCTTGATTACCGGAGGTGCCCTGCTGAGGTAGTTGACAGGGATAGACAAAAGCAGGATCGTCAATTAGAGGGGGGACATCCCCCCTCTTTGATTTTGATTAAATACTGTAGTTATGGGGAAAGGGGAAGCAGGGATTAGAGGNNGGGTATGTTTTGATTAATCTACCCGCTAAAAAGGTGAGGCAAGTAAGATGGACAGAAAGTGGTTATTAATCCCCATACTGATAATATGCATATTCATGGCCGGCTGTAACCGGTTTGATACTGACAGCCAGACAACCACGGTTGAAAAGCTGATACTCGACCAAGATAGGTTAACGACTATTACGGTTGTTCGAGGATCCAGCGAGCAAAACAGCATCGAGATTAATGATTCAGATTACATAAACCAACTTTTAGACGAAGTTCGGGCCATTCCCGTGAGGAGACTGAGTAACGATGAAGACGTCAACTTTATGCAGGTGAGAATTCAAGAGGAAGCGACCATAAGTATCTTTTTTTATGAAAACTACTCATTAAAGGGTGGATTGGTTATTTGGCCTGATGGATATGTGTATGCCATAGATGTTGAATCAATGAAGGGCAACCAACGAACCGTCTCATATCTGTCTGAATCGAAGTATCCTGGAGTCTATGAGTTAGTAGGTGGGGAAGAGGAGTAACATTTGTCACTCCTCAACCGACGGTGCCAGCCTGCAGGAAGCAAAGTGCGATTTTGCTCTACACTCGCAGTTTCTCCTTTAAAGCCTCTTGCAGGACTTTAGATAGACTGATGCCTTCACTTGCTGCTTTGGCATCTAACCACCCGGGAATACTTACCGTACGGCGTACTACGCGGTTATCGCGTATATCAGCGCGGATTAGGGTAACAAACTGATTTTTTAATGATTTGATGGTCTTGATGTCACTCGGTTCGGGAATCACTTCTTTTTCATCCTGTAGATATTCAACCCACTGAGATAAGGCTTTCTGTGCCATTTCCATGGCGTTGCCCAGGGATTTTCCCTCACTAACGCAGCCCGGCAAATCAGGAAAAGTAATGGTATAGCTGTTATCACCCTAATCCTGGTGTTCAGAAAGACAACAGGTGATGCGAAAGCTAACACCTGTTGTTTCTTTATGCCATTTTCCAAAAATCCCGAAAATCAGCCGATTGCGGAC
>DCTH01000235.1 GCA_002329495.1 Syntrophothermus sp. UBA1445
TGGTGCGCGCGTGGTTGAGGGCCAGGTTGAAGGCTGCCTGGGCGATTCCAACCGCTACCGCACCTACCAGGGCCCGCCCACGGTCTAGCGTCTGAGTGAGCAAGAGATACCCGCTCCCCGACCGGTTTCCTCCTACCATGTTATCCGCCGAAACCCTGACCCGATCCAACAAAACTTCGGAGGTGTTGGCATACCGGATTCCCACCTTGTTCCTTACTCGTCCCAGGGAGAGACCAGGTGTGGAGGCAGGGATAATGAAAGCGCGCAGTGAAGCCCGGTTACGAAACGGGGGGATGCATACGAAGGTGGCAAAGAAAGAGGCCACCGAGGCATTTAAGACAAAATCCTTGGTACCGGTAATTACGTATTCCTGTCCCTCAGCTTCCGCCGAGCTGGTAATTGATTCGACGTCGGAACCGGCTCCCGGTTCAGTCAGCGCAAAGGCGGCCAAAGCAGGAGTGGTGGAGGCCAGCAGGGGAAGGAAGGATTCCTTCTGCTCCCTGGTCCCGGCCAGGACAATGGGACTGGCGGCATGAATATTGGCATTCAATACCGTGGCTACGCCGGCACAACCGGTTGATATTTCCTCAATCAACAGTGCGGTTGTCAGGTGGTTCATACCCAGTCCGCAATACTCCTTAGGAATCGTTGGACATAAGAGGTTGTGCTTTGATAATAGATTGGCTATTGACCAGTCAAATTGATCGTCACCATTCGCGTCTATCTTCAGTGATTTCGGGGTGATTTCTTCTCGCACGAATTCGCGAGTTCTTTCCACGATCCGTTTTTGTTCTCGGGTAAGATCCAGACTGATCATTGGTTTCCCCCCTTATAGCGACGCCAGCGAATAAACATTATGTAGTCCATGACATTACGCCGTTCCTCAGGTGTGAGAGCGTAGATTTCATTAAGCAGGCGCAGCATTTCTTTATCCTCGCCTTCGACAACCAGGCCATTCGTCGGTGCTGTTTTGGGTTCCATAAAGTAATCAATAGGCATGTTAAGTGCTTGAGCTATGGCCTCCAACTGAGATAGGTACAGCCGCCGCTTACCTTTCTCGTAATTGGAAAGGGCTGACTGCGAGCAGCCTACCTGACGGGCCAATTGTTTCTGGCTAAATCCTTTGGCCTCCCGTGCCTGTTGAATCTTGCTGCCAATCTCTTTAAAACTCACGTAAAACCTCTTATCACGGTGGTTATAGATTCTATCAACTTATATAGTAAACCATAATTATCAACCAAACAATCGGTGGAATTTCGTTGTCGGTTGATTACGTATTATGGTACGATTATCACAGATGTAATAGAATGTGATTCAGTCATTACAGATGCGAAAGGAGAATCAATAATGTTCGATTACCTGTTAACTCCAGAACAGATTGCACTTCGCGACGAAGCACGAGAGATGGCGAAATGGGTTCCCCGCCAGTATATCCTGGATATGGATGCCGACAAAATCAAATTCCCCAAGGAATTCCTGCAGGAATGTGCCCGGCGTAATCTGATCGGGCTGCGGATCCCCAAAAAGTACGGGGGTCGGGGTTTGGATTGGGTATCGCACACCATGGTTGCTGAGGAGATTTGCGTTCCGGGATACATCTTCGGGTGTGTCTGGGGAGTGGGGGCAGACCTGGTTTGTGAAGCTATAGTTAATCACGGCAGTGAGGAACTTAAGCAACGCCTGGTGGTGCCGCTGCTCAAAGGTGAACTGTTTGCTGCGGAATGCTTGACCGAACCCCGGGGCGGTTCTGACTTTTTCGGTGCCACTACGATGGCGGTAGAAGATGGCGATTCCTTTATACTAAATGGTCAGAAACGATTCATAGTCGGTGGAGAAGGAGCTGATTTCTTCCTGGTTTACGCCNNGAGTATCTATATGGATTAATGGGCTGCCGTGGTGGGGGAACCGCCCGGGTGGTGTTTGAAGATGTACGGGTTCCAAAGTCCAATATCCTGGGAGAGGTCAACGGTGCTACGGCGATCTTTTATCCCATGATGATTCCCGAAAGACTTGGTACGGCTGCTATGACCATTGGTGCCGCCCGTCCGGCTCTTGAAATTGCGACTGATTACACCGCTAAGCGTAAAGCATTTGGCACCAAGATCAAGAACTTCCAGGCAGTCGGTTTCAAAGTTGCGGACGCGGTAAACAAACTGGATACGTCACGGGCAATGATCTACTGTACAGCCAGAGCCGTTGACGCCGGTATCGATGCGAAAAGAGCGCGGCGGATGGTATCTCAGGCCAAGAAATTTGTTACCGAGCAGTGCTGGGATGCGGTTAACCTGTGCATGCAGGTTATGGGCGGCATAGGATACACCGATGTCTACCCGATTGAAAAGATTCTCCGTGATCTGCGTCTCTCCATGATCTGGACGGGCACCAGTGAGATCATGAACCTCATTGTGCAGAACGAGTGGTACAAGGAACGTGCCCAGGAGAAAAACAGCAATATACGCAACTGTGAATTCGACAGTGTCAACGCCTTTGCCGAAGACGAAAAGATCTACGAGTAACCGGCCTAATACGCAGGTCTGGGCAAAAAGGGGGTGCGTAAGTCCGCCGATACTTAGGAGGTAACTGGCTTTCAATCCAGGGCTTATCCAATTGTTCGCCAACTAAAAACGCTAATAGTAGCAGTGAGCGTATTGGGAGTAATTTTGGAGTTGTTTAACGTGATAAGTGAAGGGAGGGACTGATGTGGTACCCATTTGTATCACATCGAAAACATGAACATAAGGACCATGGAGATTGCCGAGAGAACGACGGTTGCTGAGATCATGTATCGTAATGCCCGGAAATATCCGAAAAAAGAAGCTATTGTTTTCAAAGATAAGAGATTGACCTTCCGTGAGCTTGATGAACTTTCCAATCAGGTGGCCAACTTTGTCGTTGGATTGGGAGTGAAAAAGGGAGACCGGGTGGCCATTTTGATGCGCAACTCCGAAAAGTTTCCCGCCGTGTATTTTGGCGTACTTAAGGCTGGGGCCATCATTATCTGCATAAACATAAGCTTTATGAAGCCTGAGGTTAAGTACATTCTCGAAGATAGTGGGGCCAAGCTCCTTATTTTTGATGAATTCTTCGTCCCGGTACTTAAAGGTCTACCGCAAGAGGCACCCGGTGTGGACAATTTCGTATGCGTTGGAGAGAATCCTCCCGAAGGAACTCTCGGTTACTTTGATCTTATGGCAAAATCCTCAACTGATAGACCTCCGGTCAGGGTAACGGAGGATGACCCCTGTTCCATCATTTATACATCCGGGACCACTGGTTCTCCCCGGGGAGCGCTGTTCAACCACCGGGCGGTGGTCTACAATGCCAGCATTGTTGGAGTTGTCAACCACGGATTTAGACACTTTTCCAGAAGCCTGATTATGATGCCCCTGTTCCATTCTGCCCCGTTACACAACCATTTCCTGGGTACCAGTTTTGTAGGCGGTACCAACGTTATACTGGAAGCCTTTGATCCCAAGCTGTTCCTGGAGACTATTGAAAAGGAAAAAACCACTCATTTCTTTGGGCCAGTGGTGGTATACCTCACCTGTCTCAAACTATTGGATGTTAAACAATACGATTTATCATCGATGCAGCTCTTTGTTATGGGAGGAAGCCCGGCCTCCGCAGAAGACCAGGCCAGGATAATCGAGGAATTTGGCTTGAAGGGACGATTCCAGCAGGTTTATGGGCTAACTGAAGCTGGTCCAGCCGGGAATGCTCTGTTTTCGGAGGAAATTGAGCTGAAACCTCGGGCCCTGGGTTTGAATGGATGCCTGGGCGGCGAATTGATAATTGTGGACAAGGATCTAAACAAAATAGAAGAACCCGGAGTTGTTGGTGAACTGGCTGTCTTTTGTGAGTCTCATATGGTAGGGTATTATAACGATCCTGAAAGGACCGCCAATACCCTGATCAATGGCTGGATACTGACCGGTGATTTGGCCATGTATGATGAAGACGAGTATATTTATTTTGTCGACCGGTCCAAGGATATGATCATTTCAGGTGGGCAGAACGTTTACTCGAAGGAGATTGAGGACGTGATCATGGGGCACCCGGCAGTCATGGAAGTTGCGGTAATCGGAGCCCCGCATCCTGAGTGGGGCGAGTCCGTAAAAGCAGTAGTATCCTTAAGACCGGGTATGACAGTTACACCCGAAGAAATCAAGGACTTCTGTGCAGATAAGCTGGCCAGGTTCAAACGGCCGCGCTTTGTGCAGATCGTGGAAGCTATTCCCCACAATCCTGCGGGCAAGATTGTTAAACCGGAGATCCGCAAACTTTACGGGCAACCCGAGGACAAAGTGCTTTAATAACCGGCGATAATCGGTGCGATACCGAGTCGGAGTCAGATGTGGCTGCTTGTACTGCGCCCGGGACCAACATCGGGAATAGGGTTTAATGAGCGTAGGGAAGACAATTTTTGTTTATAAGTCGGAATGCCCAGGATACCTCCCAACAGGTATTCTGGGTTTCCGTTTATTCGGCAGCGGCAGTCTCCGTTTGCAATCACGGTTCATTTTCTGGATCCGGCTTCTTTTCCTTTTTTTCGTTCTCAGACTCCGCCAGCTCTTTGGCCAGTTCAAAGACCATAGAAGGGCTCGGTTGTACTGGCCTAAGGGTTCCACGCGGCCTACCCAGTCTTTCCTTGACAAAGCCATACACCAGCGAACCTAAAAGCAGGAGTCCGGCGAATCCCACAGCAGGGAAGAGGATACTAACCAGATTGGAAAAACCAAACTGGGAGAGTCCCAGAGCCAGCGCCCCTGCACCAATGGTCAGGTAGCGGTACCTCGCGGAGCCCTGTTTGCTGAGCCGGGCCACAAAGCCATAGAGGCTTCCCACTGCGGTGGTGTAAACCTCAGCCAGCAGTACGATGGTGTAAGCAATCCGTACCAGGGGAGAAACCGTCCCTGCCACCAGGATCATGGGGATTTCGTAAGTGGAGGCCCGTCCTATATGGGTCAAAATAGCCAGATTGATCAGGGTAGCACCGATTCCCAGGCCAAGCCCACCCAGGATAGCGCCGGTCTTAAGACGGTTGGGACCGGACAAAGCCCCCAATGGAGCCAGGATTGCGACAGCTAAAACCAGGTTGTAAGAGGTGTAAAGAACGGCTGTCAATGGCCAGTAGGGGACTGGGGCCAGAGCTGGTTCGGAGTAGCCCCGGAGACTGGCCATTAAAGCCGGCATATCAGTTGCTATGGTATAGGCAGCCACCCCAAATACCGCAACCAGCAGCAGAGGCACCACCAGGCTGATTGACCTTACCACACCGCTAATACCCAGTAAAACCGTCAGCAGCGAGGCGGCAATCATCAAAAAACTGCCCCACAAAAACGGGAGGTTGAACTGCTCGGTAAAGATTGCGCCCGCACCTGCACCCATGGTGATTACGGCACCAAACAGAAAGAGCGTAATCACCCAGTCGATGAAAGTACCGATCCACCTGCCACCTGCGTAACGGATAATCGGCAGGTGAGATTCCGCTTTAAGCCTCCTTCCCAGCTCCAGAATCATGTAGCCGAAAACCGCCAGCAGGACTGCAGTGACCGCCAGTCCAGCCAGACCCGCCCGCCCGAAGTAGCCGAAAAACTGCAGGACCTCCTGTCCGGAGGCAAAACCTGCCCCCACCACCGTTCCGATATAGGTAGCCGCAATCACCAAAACTGAAAACGGTTTCTTAGGCATACCCATAGTTTGCTTGGAAAAGCAATAGTTATGTGGAACCGGGACAGGTCTGGCAGCATTATTTCGCAATGGGGCAACGGAGACGTTTAGCAATAAGGCTGGTCTAGGGGTTTCCGGTCGTCCGGTTCTGCCGCAGGAAAGCTTTTTGCTTGCCCCAACCAAATTCCCACTGTCGAAGTGTTAAAATGAAGTATAGGCAGCCTTTACCGCTGACATGATTTGTTAATTAGATATGATTCACAGCCATACGATGGCCGGCCAGCGACTTCCGCTCGAACAGTATTACCGTGACATCCGCATCGATATACCAACTGAAAGTCCGAGCCGCTTACCGATACTTCGGTTGGTAACAGCTTCCTTGTTTCCCGACTCTCAAATCACGAAGGAAACCGTGGGACCCATACAGAATATATAAATTCTGGGGGAAAGGAGTGGTGTTATGGAGGAAAACAAACTGACCATGGGGGAGCGGTTCTGGGGCATTTTCGTAAACCCGGTCCCGACTTTTAAGGCTATTGGGGAGGATCCCCGGATACTTGTACCGGCATTGGTGGTTATCGCCATTAATGTTCTGCTGGGCTGGCTGGTTATTCCCGAAACCATTGCTTACACGGAATCAATTTTGGAGAGCAGTGGTCAGGCGATGACCCGTGAGGCTTTGGATATGGCTATAACCGGGACCAAGATCAGCCTCATTGTGGGTTCGGCCCTGCTACCTCCGCTGATTTGGCTGGTCCAGGCGGTTCTGCTGGCTGTGGTTAAGCAGTTTACCGTTGGTGAGGCCACTTTTAAGCAGTTTTACGCGGTAGCCTTCTTTGCCTGGTTGCCCCCGTTCCTGGGTGGCCTCATAAAGAGCATATTGATCAAGTTTATCGGATTTGACGGTGCCATGGCCGTACAAACGAGTCTGGCTTTGTTTTTACCTTCGTCAATAGATTCCGGTTTCTGGTTTGTTTTCTTATCCAGGATGGACCTATTTGGGCTCTGGGGTCTGGTGCTGCTTTCCCTGGGCGGTGCTGCCGTCATGAAGAGAGACCCCTGGAAAACTGGGATTTACGTTTTCTCAGCCTGGCTGATCTACGTTATTGTGGTAGCCTACTTGAGTGCAAGGTTCGCCACTGTCCCGGAAATGTAATAGTTTTAAGAGACTTGTCACAAATCGGGGCCGTGAAGTGTTATAGATAATGGGTCACTTTTTCGGGAGAAAGTAAGCCGATATCGGCTGCATTCCAGCATGCTTGAAGAGGAGAAGGTAATTTGTCAAAGCAAGGTAAAGTTAAAAAATTACTCACCAAACGAAATCTGATCATCGTCGGAGTAATGTTTTTGATTACTGTGGTGGGGATTAACGTCTACCGGGTGCAGAATAAGGACGTGGTGAAGGTAAAAACTGCGTCAGTAAAGGAACAGAAATTGGTGCAGACGGTTCTGGCTTCAGGTAAGGTGGTGGCTACGGATAAAAAGGTAATCTACAGCCAGGTGACGGGCACCGTGAAGAAGATTCATGTAAAGATGGGACAGGAGGTTCAGCCGGGGCAACTACTGATGGAATTGGACATCCCTGATGGTCCTCAAAGGCTGGCTCAGGCCCGGGCGGCCTTAGCCAAAGCGGAGTCTGATCTGGCCAAAGCCAGGGCCAGCGGGAAGAGCCTGGAATTGATTGATGCTGAATCTACCTACGCTGAGGCCGAAGCCAGTTACCGGCTGGCCCAGGACCGGCTTAAGCGCAATCAGGTGCTGTATCAGGAAGGTGCAATATCACTGGAGAGTTTGCAGGAAATCGAGTCGCAGTTTGCCTCCGCTGAGAGCCGATTCCGCAAAGCAGAAGCGGCTTTGGAAGCTGCGCAGGCCGGCGCATCAGCAGCTCTCATGGGACTTCAGGCGGCGGTGGACAGCGCAGCAGCCAGTTTAGCGTTGCTGGAAGGCCAGATGGGGCAGGAGGGCTTGAAGTCAGACATCTCCGGTAGGGTCTTGTCCCTCGGCGTCCGGGAAGGGGACATGATTACGCCCAATACCATACTGATCACAGTAGGCAGTATCGACAAACTGGAGATTGCTGCCGATATTAATGAAGCTGATGGTCCTCAGCTTAAGATTGGGCAGAGGGTAGTAATCACCGGGAGCGCCATTACCGACCAGCATTATGTTGGAAAGATAACTGAGGTTGGGTTGGAAGCCAGAAATCAGGCAAGAAATGAAACTGAGAGTTCAGATCTGCCGATAACGGTATCATTGCCAGAGAAGACGTTGCTCCGTCCCGGTTACAATGTTGATCTGGAGATTACCACCCAGGTTGATAATAAAGCTCTGGTGGTTCCTTACGAAGCGGTTATTGAGCAAGAGGATGTCCCCTATGTTTATGTGGTTCGGAATGATAAAGCTCACCTGCAGAAAGTAGTGCCGGGCATTTATGATAATTTCAATATCCAGATAACCAAAGGCCTCAAGAAAGGGGAAAAGGTAATAATCGAACACCCTCCCGAATTGAAAGAAGGCAGTAAGGTTAGATCAAAATGATTAAAGTTGAGCAGCTTACCAAGATATACGACACCGGAATTGTAAGGGTTGAAGCCCTGGTTGATCTGGATCTCGAGATTAGTAACGGCGAATTCTTGGCGATAATGGGACCCTCGGGTTCGGGAAAATCAACGCTTATGAACATCCTGGGTTGTCTGGACCGCAACACCTCCGGGGAATACTTCCTGGAAGGGGTTCCGATCAGCACCCTGGAAGAGAATGAACTGGCCAAGATTCGCAATCAGAAGATCGGCTTTGTCTTTCAGACCTTCAATCTCCTGCCGCGCATGGATGCCCTCCGTAATGTGGAAGTCCCGATGCTTTATTCCGGGGTAAGTCCCCGAGAGAGACGAAATCGCGCCTGGGAGGCCCTGGAGAAGGTTGGCCTGACCGGTCATGCCCACCACCGCCCCAACGAACTCTCGGGAGGCCAGCGCCAGCGGGTGGCAATAGCGAGGGCCCTGGTGAACGATCCCAGCATCATTCTGGCTGATGAACCTACCGGTAATCTGGATACCCGGTCGGGACTCGAAATCATGTCAATAATTCAGGATCTTAATTGCCAGGGGGCAACAGTCGTTCTGGTTACCCATGAACACGAGATCTCCCGCCATGCTCAGCGGGTGATCCATTTTCGGGATGGTCGTCTGGTTAAAACTGAATTGATCGACTCACCAATGCGCGCTGCCGAGACTTTGGAAGCAGTGAGGCAGCAGATGGAGGACGGCCTATGAAACTCTGGGAAATGACGAAGATGGCCCTGGAGAGCATTTGGGCCAACCGACTGCGGTCCGCTCTGACCATGTTGGGAATTATCATCGGAGTAATGTCGGTAATACTGGTGGTTACCATCGGACAGGGGGGACAGGCCCGTATTCTAAGCGAAATGGAGGGTCTGGGAACCAACCTGTTTGCTGTATATATAGGGTCGGTGGAAGACGGCAACTATGAACGCTACCGGTTTACCCTCGAGGATTGCCGGGCCATAAGGGAGTCAGTCGACAGCATTAAGTATCTGGTGCCCATATCCTATGCTTATACCACCGTTGAGGGTCCGCACCAGAAGGATTCAGCCACTATATACGGTACTGAAGGTGATTATGACGATGTCTATAATTTAAAGATGGCTGAAGGCCGCTTTTTCAACTCCATTGATAACGCTGTTGGCCGTCGGGTTATGGTTATAAACCAGAGACTGGCCGAGGATATGTTTGGCTCCGCCCGCGAGGCAGTGGGTAAGAAGCTGAAGGTTAAGCAGATGTCTGTCGTGATTTGCGGGGTGGCGGAGTCCAGTACGGGATTGTTTGGCCCGGAAAGACCTACCGTGTACCTTCCCATAAAGCTTCATTTCCGTTTGTTCGACAGTGAAGACAATATAAGCGAAATTTACGGAACCGCGGTAAGCAAGGACCAGGTGGAGGATGCTGCCAAAAAGGCTATCAGAGTACTGGAGGTGCGTCACCAGGCCAAGGATCCGGAAATCTATCAATTTGTTACCATGGCCCAACAGATGGAGGCGGCGGATAAGGTGCTCGCTATCATAACTACGATAATTGGGGCCATCGCAGGGATCTCACTCCTGGTCGGGGGAATCGGCATTATGAACATCATGATGGTCTCGGTTACCGAAAGAACCCGGGAGATTGGGATAAGAATGGCCGTAGGCGCAAGAAGAGAGGATATTATGAAGCAGTTCCTGATCGAATCGGTGGTATTAAGCTTGGCTGGCGGTCTGATCGGGATGATCCTGGGAATCGGCATATCAATGATCGTCTGTATGGCCATGGACATGCCGGTGGTCATATCCGTGGGAACGGTCATCCTCGCCATGTTTTTCTCCATCGCGGTCGGCATATTCTTCGGTCTCTACCCCGCCAACCGTGCCGCCAAACTGAACCCCATCGACGCCCTCAGATACGAGTGACAGATGCTCGCCGGGAAGTGGGCGCAAGGTGGGGACGGTTCTTTACTTGCGCGCCAGGGCGCGCAAGTAAAGAACCGTCCCCACCTTGCGCTACCACCGAAGGTTGTTAGGAGTTTCAGC
>DCTH01000171.1 GCA_002329495.1 Syntrophothermus sp. UBA1445
AGCGCGCAAGTAAAGAACCGTCCCCGACTTGCCTCTTACGTTAAAAAACAGGCTCTCGAGCCTGTCTTCGTTCTTTATGCAGTTTAGTTCAGATTATGGATTCCTATGCTGATCTCCAGGGCCTGGTTGACCTTGGCCATCAGCTCTTCATCCAGAAAAGCTATCCGTTGTTTGAGACGCGCCTTATCTATGGTCCGGATCTGTTCTCCCAGGATCACGGAGTCTTTGTCTAAACCAAACTTTGCGGCTTTGAGTTCAACATGAGTGGGCAGCTTCGCTTTGTTTATCTGTGAAGTAATAGCCAGGACAATCGTTGTCGGGCTGTACTGGTTGCCAATATCATTTTGCACCACCAGAACTGGCCTTATTCCACCCTGCTCAGAGCCGATAACCGGATTCAGTTGAGCAAAGTATATTTCACCTCGTTTAATCAGCAATAAAATCACTCCGCAAGTATTTGTAGACCCCTGTTTAACGCTTCATGATCCATATTAGAACTCTCATCGGCTATTGCCTTATTAATATCCCCCATTTCGATATAACCCTTGCGTAGTTGTTCACGTAATACCATTTTTCTGCGTTCATTAATATATAATCTAATCGCTTCACGTACTATCTCGCTCCGGTTCTTACTCTCCTCAACACTCATTAAATCCATTTCCGCCAGCAGTGAATCAGGTACACTTACTATAATCTTTTTGGACGCCGGCAAACGGAGCACCTCCCATCCCGTATGTACAGAACGACAACATAATTATATCCTGTCAACGTTTGGACCGGCAAATCCAATAATTTCATGGGTTGTCGCTGACGTATACACGGGGTACGCGGGAGTTAAGCAGACAGACCACTTCATAGTTAATGGTCCCGATTATCTCTGCCAGCTCATCGGCTGTAACCTGATCTTCGGGTCGCCCAAAAAGGATCACCTCATCGCCAACCTGGATATCATCAACCTCAGAAGCATCAAACATACAGTAATCCATACACACCCGTCCAATCAGGGGTACACGTTTTCCTCGGACCATGGCCCAGGCACGGTTGGAATAAGCTCTTATGTAGCCATCCCCGTAACCGATGGGCACGGTCGCTATCCTGGTACGCCGGGTAGTCACGTGGGTACATCCATAACTTACCACCGTTGATTCCGGTACCTCTTTTACCATCACCACCCGGCTTTTTAGCCGCATCGCCGGAATCAGATCCAGATCGTTCTCACGTTCCAGGGAGGATTTTAAACCATAGAGATTAATACCCGCCCGTACCAGGTCATAGTGCGCTTCGGGGTAATAAGCAATACCTGCGCTATTGGCTGCATGCCGGATGGGAATCTCAATACCTTTATCCCTGAGGGCCTGTAAAAACTCAGAAAACCGTTGTAATTGCAGCTTGGCAAAGGTTTGATCAAGGCTATCGGCGGTAGCCAGATGAGTAAAAACACCTTCCACTGTCAGTCCGGGCAAATTACAGATGCGGGCAACGGTTTGGGCTGCCTCCTGATCGGTAAAAAACCCGGTCCGTGACATCCCGGTATCAACTTTTATGTGTACAAAGGCCTTCTTACCTCTTTTAACGGCTGCTTCCGAAAGTAGTTCGGCACTTNNAAAAGCGTACTCGACCACGGCATCCAGACCCGAGGGCGGGGTGTAGCCCAGAATCAGCACCGGAGTTTTAATGCCGCTTTCGTGCAGGTGAAGGGCTTCGTCCAGCAAAGCCACTCCCAGGAATTCAACCCCCTGGTCCACACAGACCTGTGCCACCTCCAGGATGCCATGCCCATAGGCATTGGCTTTCAGGATGGCCATAAACTTGGTCGAAGATTTTATCAACCTCCGAATTTGCTTGATGTTATGTGCTATTGCGTTTAAATCTATCTCTGCCCAAGTCGGGCGTAAGCTATTCATATCTCATCCAACCAGCTTTTCGGGCTATCATTACCCGTTAATATCTCCGCTGGCTTATTATTATTTACCACTGTTACACGGTTTATGTCTTTTCTGGTCAGACGGTCCCCACCTATAATCTTTTGGGCTTTCATTACTAACCTCTCCTCCGTTCCCCACTCGAAAAGTCTTTTTCATACTCTCTAATCACCTCAGGGAGTACCCGCACCAGATCGCCGGCTACCAGGCCTCTCTCTCCCCGGGTTTCCTTAGCCAGATCTCCAGCTTTGCCGTGCAGGTAAGCCCCAATACCGGCGGCGGTATTGGGCCGAATGCCCTGCGCAATAAGTCCGGTAATCACCCCGGTCAGGACATCACCACTACCCGCGGTGGCCATACCCGGATTACCGGTGACGTTTAGATACGTTTCGCCACCAGGCTCGGCCACAATCGTACCTGAGCCCTTCAAAACAACGGTAACTCCCCATTTGGATGCCGCCTCCCGCGCTGATTCCAGGCGGCGGGACTGCAGTTCTCCCACCGTAGTACCAAGCAGCCGACTCATCTCTCCGGGGTGGGGGGTCAGGACTATCGGGACCTGTCGGTTCCCCAAAACACTCATATCCTCACCAAGGGCATTCAGACCATCAGCGTCTATTACTACTGGAACCCCTGATCTCTCCAGTACGAAGCGCACAATGGCCTTGGCCTCCGGATACCGGGACATACCAGGGCCAATGGCACATACCGACACCGCGTCCAGCAGGTTTTCAATCGCCGGAAGGGCCTCCAGGGCTATCGATCGCTGANNAATGGGCAGCAAGCTTTCCGGCACCGCAGCGGTTACCAGACCCGCTCCTACCGCCAAAGCTGAAGCCGCAGACAGCATCACCGCCCCGGTCATACCCATGGATCCACCGATTACCAGGGCATGGCCGTAGGTTCCTTTGTGGCTGTCCCGAGGACGCGGGGGAAAGAACCCTTTGACCAGGTCTTCGGTCAATAGATTGGTCCTGAGCGCTTTCTCTGATAACAGCCGGGACGGGATCGAGATATCAGCTACCGTTACCCTACCAGCATAACTGCTTCCCGGTTCCAACAAAAGGCCCAGCTTGGGCAGGGCCATGGTTACTGTCCAGGAGGCCCGCACCGCTTCGCCTTTTACCCGCCCGGTATCGGCCTCCACACCCGAGGGGATATCGACGGCCACAATCGGCTTCTGTGACTGGTTCATGATGGAAACTACCTGGCTGTCGAACTCTCCCAGTCTCCCCCGGAAACTGATCCCATAAATTGCATCAATAATCAGGTCCGCAGATAATGTGGAAAATAACAGCCGGTTTATCCCTTCCTCATCTTTTAAGGGATACAACCGGGCCTCCATTTTCTTTAAAATCTCATAGTTAACCCGGGTATCGGGAGTCATCTCTTCCGGGTCTCCCAACAGGAATGTATCTACCCGGGCTCCGGAGTTGAGCAGGTGTCGGGCTACCACCAGACCGTCCCCACCGTTGTTCCCCTTGCCGGCAACAATTACCACCCGACGAAGCGGCCTGTTTTCCAGGAAGGATTCCGCAACCTCCACTATCCGTATCCCGGCGTTCTCCATCAGGATCAGACTCGCTATTCCAAATTCCTGGGAAGCCCGGCGGTCAATACCCCGCATCTCTTCAGCACTTACAATCTTCATCTGTAACCCTCCATATCTCCCGCAATGGCGACAGCCACGGCCATCGCATAATCACCGGCATGACTGAGGCTTAAATCTATGTATTTCATGTTTAAATCCTCGGCCCGGGCCAGAGCCCCCCCCTGGAGCTTAAAGCGGGGACGTCCTTCAGGTCCGTTGGTAACCTCCACTTCATGAAATCTTATTCCAGAGGCGAGGAAGGGGTGCAGCTTGCGAAACGCTTCTTTCGCTGCAAAGCGTACCGCGTAGGAAGGGTAGGGGTTGGCTTTGGACTCGCAGTATTCAATCTCCCCGGCGGTAAACACCCGGCTGCAAAAACGCGGGGTCCTGGTGATAGCCACCCTTATCCTTTCTATCTCGACGATGTCCGCTCCAATCATACTTGTAACCCTCAG
>DCTH01000131.1 GCA_002329495.1 Syntrophothermus sp. UBA1445
GGAGAGTCCAATCCCAAGAATCCTGGCGGGATTTTTATGAAACTCCAGCATTTCGCCGAGTATACTCCACCAAAACAGGTCGTACACCCCGCAAGCACCCAGCATAAGGGTATCAATAAAAAGGTAGCTGGCCGCCGAACGATCAAGAGACATAAAGGCAATAAAGGCAAAACCCATCATCGCAATACCGACAAACAGAATGTACGAACGGCTGGTTTTGGCTGGCAGATTCTTCATTATGTAAAGAGCCACAATATAGGGCACTGCCCAATACCAGCTGACCAGCCATTCATGGTGAGCAAAGGCCGGGTTAACCACCTGATACATAAGGCCAGAGTTTATGGTAATTACAATAATAAACAGGCATAGAAATACTAATGGTTTAAGTGGACTTATAGGTTTCCGAACATCACTGGAGTCAGAACGCTCTTCGGTTGGTTCACATTCCGGCAGTCTGGCTGCAAAAAAGAAAGCTCCTGCCAAAAAAACAATCGACAACCCCAGGCCCCCCAGTGCGCTAAGCCGGATGGCCACGGTGTTCAGGAGTATCATCAGGATATTGGACCAAATCAGTCCGTCGGCAATAGTATTGATCCGTTGATTAGTTGGAGTATAGGATTTGAGGCAAAACCCCCAGGCAGCGACAAAGCCGCCGGTAAGAAATGACATAGTCCATAAAGAAATGCTCCAGATGAATGAAGGGACCAAAAAGAACACACTGGTTCCAACAATACACACAATAATGGAACCGAGCATCAGTCGTTTGGCCGCTTTCAGGCTCTTGACAACAAATCCGCTGCTAATCAAACCCAGGAAATGGGCAGCAATTGACCCAAAAAGCATGGCATGCGGCGCAATATTATGACGAGCGGAAATAGCGTACAAAACCTGTCCCTCGAAAGGAAACGCCAGGAGCCACGAAAAGAATAAAGAAAAAACGATAATGGACAGTATGCGCCCATCCAAGGAAGCAGGTATCAACTTTTTAAGGTCTATGTAATCTTTCAAGAGTTGACGTCCTCATTAATCAGATTGACATTTATTCAATCTAACTAATTTGACACGGTGTTTTGGTTTTCCTTTAATGAAAGTTCACCCCTCGCGGATTGAACAATGCCCCTCAAGCTTTCAGTCATCTATTATCACCGGAACGACTCCTGTTTCGTAGCGCAATTTGCCAATCATACTTTGCAGTTCATTTTCGTCTATGCGGCCATGTATGATCTTGATCCTCCGGCTACGTTTGCCATTGCTGTAGTAGAAAGCGATGTACTCCCTTCCAATTTCCACGGTCTTCAGTTTGATTCGGTCAATATTAAATTTGATCACTCTCGAGTGCAGCAGTATACCGAAACAGGAGACTGTTACCGCAATCCCTCCCCTCTTGGCCAAGTTGTATTCCCCTTGAGACCCTAATTCTTCAATGCTTGCTGCGTGAACCTGGAGTATCCGGTTCTCCATAATCAGCCGGGCAACCAGGTACTTCTGGTACTCCCTGATGAGGAATGTTAGCAGTACAGCCGTTGTCAACCCGGTCAGGAAACCTAGATTGATAAAAACCTGTGCACTAATGTGCACCTTTCCCATACCCACCAACAACAACCAGCTGGAAGCCATTAGTCCACCGCCTGATGCGAGAGCCAGAAGGCCAAGTCTTTCCCTGATCTTTACCAAACGATAATCCTTCCTTTNNTTCTGCATTAAGTGGCATCCCGTACCCTATCCTAGCTGGTAAATTAGAAAAAAAAACCACCCGATATGGGTGATTGCTTCAAAAAAACCCTCACCCTTTTCGGGTGAGGTTTTTTTGCGTCCGTATTTTTTGAGATTCTCGGTCGTCGGGACTCGCTTATTTTACGCTTTCGTACCAACAACCAAGCATTTCCTCTCTGAGTTCGGCATATGACAGATTTTTCTACCTGGGGTCAGACCAGAAATTTTCCCTGAGCAACCGGCACCTGGGTCACTCAGGCCTTCTATGCAGTGATTGGGTTCACCGCAGTAGGCTCTAGGTCAGATCCGTCCTCAGGCTCGCGGCCTCGCGCAGGTAGACATGGTTGATTTCACTCTGAGATTTGTCGGTATTGACGTGGAGCAGCACCCGGATACACCGGGGCAGAGATCCGGGAACCGGTATCTCCTGACTGCACATCAGGGGAACCTGGTTCCAACCCATCATCCGCGCTGACCGGGCCGGGAATGCGGAAGTAATATCTGGTGTGACAGTAAAAATGGCGCTGACTACGTCCTCCAATGCAAAATTGTTCTTCTGCATCAAAGCGGTCAGCATTTCCTGGGTGGCTTGAATAATCTCTTCGGGCGTATCCTCGGTTATCGTAATTGCACCCCTGACTCCCCTTACCATATCCATCCTGCCTTTCTGCTGGCATTTTCCTGGTAAGCCGCTTCCAACTTTAAAAGCCTGGTTAAATATTCACCAGGCCTCATGTATTTAAGTATCAACTTCGGATCAGGGCACCGCTCGATGTCCCAGACCAATAGCGACCTCGTCCAGATGGAGCAGCCCAATGCCCATGAAAATGGCCACTCCGATATGATCACCATAGCGGGCCATCCCGATCTTACCCCCGACGTTAAGCCCCAGGGCCTTAGGCATGATCTGGCTTATCGCTTCCCGGGTGGCACCGGCAATTGCACCCTCATCAGGATGGGTGTCCTTGATAACCCCCTCCCGCTTGGCGGCCACCACCGCCCTTTCAACTATCTTCCCCACGGAGCTGATGAATTCTCCCCCATAATCAACCGCCGCCGCGCGGATTTTATTATTCATGAATTCTTTCTTCAGGTCAGATTCTTCCTGCCGGCTCGATGTAAGAGCCATTTTGATGGCCGCCGTGGCAACCATCTTGCTTCCCACCTCGTTCATATTCTAAGCCCCCCACTCCCATCGCTTATTATCAGTTTAAACAACCCGCTGGTCACTGTACAGGATTACTTAACCGCAACCTTGCCCAGCATGGTTATAGCTTGCTGGGAAGTGAAGGTCATCCCGTCCTCGGGAAAAGCCAGGTTGGAGGTGACACTGGTGATCTTCAGGGTGATAGGGTCATGGTATTCCCGGGTATCAATCTCAATCACATCCCCCGAGGTGACATAGAGCTTGACCCGGTTTTCCGACATCCTGCCCATTTCCTGCCCGTTTACCAGGATCCGTACTTTATCGAGGGAGGTATAATCCTGGAGTTCCAGATAAAAGCTCCCCGGAGATGATGTGCTGCACGGGATCTCCTCCTCGCCCGGATCAGTGGTCAGGGCAGTGGGAACGGTCACCTCCTGGCCCTCCAGCCTCTCCCCCAGGCTCAGATAAAAGCGGATGTTATCGTTGGTCATAAGGCCCTGGACCACCACCAGGGCCACCAGCCCGAAAATCAGAAACCGAACCAGCCTTTTACCGATCTCGTCCATTATCTTCATACAATCATCAGCCCCACTCAGAGTCTCACCACTATGTTATGACTCCAGTGGCCATATTATCCCAGTAAAATGGGACAGACGGGTTTGCTGTCCCATTTTTGACTCTTAAGCACAGGCCTGCAATAAATTCCAGTAAGCGGATGTTGGGTCCGAACTGTGCTACACCCTGCGAAGGTGAAGGTGGAAAGCAGCCGAGCGACAGGAGGTCGCGAGATAAGCCTTTGAGACATGGACGTCGATTAGGCGGGGTGTTGCTTTCCACCTGAACCTGAGCAGTTGGTGTTGCCAATGCAGGACCCAGGTAGCGAGCGGAATTTACCGCAGGCCGCCGCGCGCGGAACCAGAAAACTTCCCCATCCCAGCTATTCCAGCCACAAAAACCTGGACAGTAAACCTGTCACCGCTCCCCAAACCTATTTGTTGCATAAATTGGTGGGGCTACCAATATATCTTTTAAAGCAAGGGGTGGTCCTATGAGTATAAAACAGGCTATGCCAGAAAAACTTCAGGCTCAGATAATTCCGTACCTTGCGCCGACTATTAAGGAGATTTTAATTAATCTTCCTACAGCCTATCAAAACCAACTGGAGGAAATTCGCCTCCGCATGGGCAAACCACTCTGCCTCCATCTGATGAAAAGCGAAACCTTCATAACCGGGTCAGGAAAACTTACCCGGTCAGCTGAGGAAGGTTACCTGGTAAAAGAGGATGATATAACCCGTACCCTGGCAGCCATCAGCGGCAACTCGGTTTACGCACTGGAAGAAGAGTTAAGACGGGGGTTTATAACCATAAGGGGAGGACACCGGGTGGGTTTGGCCGGTAAGACCATTGTGGAGAACGGTCAGATCAAATCCATGAAAGAATTTTCAACTTTGGCCATCAGGATCGCCCGTGAGTTACCGGGTTGTGGTGATAAGTTGATGGGGCAAATCCTTGACGATAACCGTCTGCCTTATAATACTCTGATAATCTCACCGCCCCGGTGCGGCAAGACCACTATCTTGCGGGACCTGGCCCGCCAATTGTCAAGGGAATTAAGTGTAGTGGTGATCGACGAACGTTCCGAGATCGCCGGTTGCTTTAAAGGGGAACCCCAACTGGATGTGGGTCCCCGGACCGATGTCATGGAAGGGTGCCCCAAGGCTCTGGGGATTGTAATGGCCATTCGTGCTCTTTCACCACAGGTTCTTATTACGGATGAGATTGGTCGTTATGAGGATACCCAGGCGATAGAGGAGTGCCTTAATGCGGGAGTAAGGATTATCGCTACTGCCCATGCCAGTTCACTGGAAGACTTGAAGCGGAGACCCGTCCTACAGGAGATATTCAAGCAGCAGAGTTTTCAGTTGGTAGTTGTCTTATCCCGCAGAAGAGGCCCAGGAACTATAGAAAAGATTGTCCGATTGGGCCAAACAGGAGGGTAAACATTGCTTACCAAAGTTATTGGTGTCAGTCTCGTCGTCTCGGTTACTGGGTGGATTGGACTGCAGAAGGCATTTCAACTATCCCGTCGAACCCGGGCCATCAGACAGATGCGAATGGACCTCGATTTTCTGGAAAAAGAAATTGCCTATGCTCGAAATCCGCTGGAAGAAGCTCTTAAACGCACTGCTTATGTATCATCAAGACCGGTGAAGGGATTCTTTGAACGAGTCAGCCAAGCTTTGCAGGAAGACAAGGCAACACCTGCCCGGGAGGCCTGGAATCAAGGGATTAGCCAGCTCTGCGAACAACAGATTTTTACGGCCGAGGATTTGGCAATCATCGCATTAATCGGAACCCGCATTGGAACAACGGATGCTGCAGATCAGATAAGGATGCTGCGCCAGGCCGGCGCCGAGTTAAAAATGCAGGAAGAAAAATCACGCCAGCAGGAGGATAGTGAAAAAAAGTTGTGGAGTTATGGAGGCTTCCTGGTGGGTTTGATGATCAGTATCCTGATGATTTAACGGGGGGGATAGACATTGAATACCGACATAATTTTTACGATAGCCGGAATAGGTATCCTGATCTCGATACTGGGGATAGTGCTGAAGCAAGCCCAAAAGGAAGAGCAGGCCCAGATGCTGACGTTGGCAGGCGTTGTTGTAGTATTGATCCTGGTTGTTCAACTGTTAAGCCAGTTATTCACAGTGGTTCGAACAGTATTTAATCTGTAGGTGCGAAAGTGGAAATTGCGCAGATCGTAGGGCTGGGGCTGGTAGCAACCATATTCCTGTTGATAATACGCCAGGAAAAGCCGGTAATGGCAGTAGTTCTGAGCCTGGCTTTCGTAGCCGTCATCTTCCTGTTTGTAGTCGACAAGATATCAACCATCGTGGGAGTAATTACCGAACTGTCACACCGGGCAGAAGCCAACTACTTCTTTCTGGGCACAGTGCTGAAGATTCTCGGAGTGGCCTATCTGGCGGAATTTGGGGCTGCAGTTTGCCGGGATTCCGGGGAAGAGGCAGTGGCCAAAAAGGTCGAATTCGGGGCCAAGATAATAATAGCCGTGCTGGCCTTGCCCATAATGATTGCCATCCTGGAGTCACTCATGGAGATTATGCCCGGATAGGGGTGAGGGGTTGAAACGACTACTGTGTTGGCTGGCAATTCTGACCGCCACCTTGGTCATGTGGCCTGGAATCGCCTGGGCCCAGGAGAGTGAGCCCCTCGGGAACAGCCTCTCCTGGGAGGAAACGGTCCGTAAACTGGATCTGGAAGAAATGGAGCAATTCAAGACCAGCATTGACGGGGAAATAAGCGGTTATTTGGAAAACCGTTCGGCCCGGGCGTGGCTTAAAGATTTTATGACCGGGCAGTGGGACTTTAATCCGAAAGATATAGCCAGTAATCTCTGGCAGTTTTTCCTTCGTGAGGTGTTGGCCAACAGCCAATTGTTGGGAAAGATATTAATCCTGGCGGTTATTTCGGCCCTGCTGGTGAACCTTCAATCCTCTTTTGATAAGGGAGTTGCCAAGATTGCAAGCATGGCCTGTTTTCTGGCGATCTCCGCGATTGCTCTGGGTTCGTTTAAGTATGTTATTCAGATCGGCCAGTCAACTGTTGATACCATGACCCACTTTATGTCGGCAGTATTACCGCAGATGATGGTCCTGGTTACCGGACTGGGTCATATACATACAGCCACCGCCATCTTCCCCATAATGATGGTTGCTTGTACTGCATTCGCCAGAGGTATCGGGTTCATAGTGTTCCCGATGATAGCGTTGTCAGCGATATTGAACCTGGCCAATCTGCTTACCGATACGATCCAACTGGAGAAACTGGGTAAGCTGGTTTACACCCTCGCCGAGATAATTATGGGGCTTATGCTGACATTTTTTATCGGTATCCTTACCCTTCGTTCCATATATGGTTCAGTTATGGATGCCCTTACCTTGAGGACAGGTAAGTTTGTGACCGATACATTTTTTCCGGTTATCGGCGGCTACCTTTCCGATGCCCTGGAAACGGCTGCCGGCTATGTGGTCCTGTTGAAACAGGCGGTTGGAATTCTGGGATTGCTTACTATCTTCGGCATCTTTGTCTTTCCGATTCTGAAGATAGGTGTTATCGCTCTTATCTACAAAGTGAGTGCAGCCATGGTTGAACCGCTCGGTGACAAACGCATCAGTCAGGTTCTGGAGATAATGGGGAATCACCTGATCCTGGCCTTGGCTTCCGTGGCAGCGGTGGGACTTATGTTCTTTATTCTGGTAGCGATACTGGTCAGCACCGGAAACAGTGTGATACTGCTGCGATGATATCAATCGGAGGCACCACCGGGTATCCGGGAAGATTTCAGGTGTAACCTAGGTAACCGTTAGGGTGTGGTGTTGCATTGGAGATCCTGATAAACATTGTTAAAAATCTGCTGGTGATAGTGGTGATCGCCAGTTTTTTGGAAATCCTGCTGCCTGATAATAGTATGCGACCTTTTGTCCGGTTTACTATCGGTCTTTTTGTCATTCTGGCGATCCTTAACCCGATCCTGGCAACCATTTATTCTGAACGGGATCTTATGGCTAGAGCCTGGGACCTTCCCTGGGAATACAGCGGAACCGGTGATTTTCAGGAGACTGGCAAACAGGTGAATCGTGATATCCAAAAGGCTGGCAGTGAGGTTATCAGGGAAAAGATTGAACAACAGATAAACAGTCTGGCGATTCTGGTTCCGGGGGTAGCGGATTTGAATACCCGGGTGGCTCTGGATCCGGAAAGCGGAGAATTGTCAGAGGTAATGCTGGTGATCAGACCTGCGCATGAAAGCTCGGAGGACGGAGCCATCGAGGCATTTTCCTCCAATGATCAGGAAAATGAGAATCTGGAGGTTGTGAGAGAGAAACTTACCAGCATGATGAGAAACCTTTATGGGCTTGAAGACCAACAGGTAGTAATTAAGTTCGAGGGAGGATGAACATGTTGCCATCTGAATTCTGGTTGAAAAAGGTCAAGGAAAAGCCGTGGAAAACTACACAGATTACAGCAGCAGTCGTTATTCTCGCTGTCCTGGGTATTGCCCTGATTCTGTGGAATCCCAGTCCGTCGCCGTCCAGTGTACCTCAGCAGCAGTCGGTAACCTCGGAACCAGACCCTGGTAGTGCAGCGCTGGAAAAAGAGCTGTCCCAAATGCTGTCCCAGATCAGTGGGGTTGGGGCAGTGCAAACCAAGCTGACTTTCAAATCTGAGGGGACCAAGGTTTATGCCACTAACGAGAGGGTAGAGACTCGCCAGACTCAGGAAAAGGACCAGAATGGCACCACCCGCAATATAACCGAGCAGAGTTCTGATAAGCAGCTGGTACTTTCCAATAATTCGCCGGTATTGGAGGAGAGTAAAACGCCAGAGATCGTTGGGGTACTGGTAATTGCTGAAGGTGCGGCCGATCCCGCGATAGAGGAGAATCTGTCGCAAGCGGTTACCGGACTGTTGGGACTCCCGGCATCGCGGGTTACGGTGCTTCCCATGGAGAAAGGGGGTAATGTTCGATGATTGTCAGACTGCGACCGAAAATACTTATTGCGGCTTTGGTAGTGGTGGCATTGGTAGGAATCGGCTGCTGGCAACTGGCTGATCGAAGAATGGCGGCCAATACCACAGAANNCAGATAACAGTTGCCAGGGAGCCAGGCGAAGTGTCTGAAAAATCCTTTTTCCCGTACTTCCGTTTACAGAGAGAGAAGGTGCGAAGCCAGCAACTGGAGTTATTGCAGGAGATAATCAACAATCCCAATACCGATGATACCTCCAAACAGTCAGCTTTGAACCGGCTCTTAACCATTACCAGCGCCATGGAAATGGAATTAAAGGCGGAGGGCCTGTTAAAAGCACAGGGGTTTACGGAAGGGGTGGTGATTGTACAGGACTCAGCCGCTTCCGTGATTTTCTCAGGGCCTGAATTGGATGAAACGGAGGAAGAACAGGTCAAGGGGCAGGTGGCCGGGGTCTTAAAGATGAAGAGTCAACAGGTAAGTCTTATCAGAAAGGACTGATAGTATAAGAACTTGGGGTAAGATCGGCCATTCGGCGATAGTCTGTAATTAATGTGGAACATAAAAGCTATTGCGGAATAAACTCCCTCACTTGGTGAAGGCCCGAAAAAATGCGGCTCGCATATTGTATACATGAGCCGATTCTGTTGAAATGACGAATTTCTATGCCTATAATTAAAATATGTTTTAATGATCGGCTTTTTAAAACACTCAGGCTGCGGCCTGAGTTGATTTTTAATGATAGCGTATTACATTACTTTGAATCATACCAAAACAGCAATCCATGGGGGAGGGCAACCTATTGAACCGAATTAAGATTACTGATACTTCACTTCGTGATGGACATCAAAGCCTTTGGGCTACCAGGATGGCCCTGTAAGATATGGAGCCGATCCTACAA
>DCTH01000112.1:0-1436 GCA_002329495.1 Syntrophothermus sp. UBA1445
CCCGGTGTATCCCATTGGCGATCAAAAGTGTTACCTGATCATCTGCTATCCCGGCAGACCGGATCTCGCTCATCAGGGGTGGCAGAATCTTATCATAAGGGGTCGGTCTGGTTATGTCGTTTACTACGATTACTACGGACTGGGCCCCTTTTTGAGCAATTATTTCCCGCAGTCTCGGGGTGCCCACCGGGTTCTCCAACGCGCTTTCCACCGTCAACGGAAAACCACCGACATTGTCAAAGCCCTTCCGTTTAAGAACCGCTTTCACATTCTCATCCGGGACCGAAAACGATATCCTATCCTGAGCAAATTTCCAGTTAAATTCCATGTCTACCACCCTTCATCCCAACTATTATACCAGAGAGTTATCGCTGGACAAATAAACCAGTATTGAAAAGGGTTCGGGGGCAAGGGAAACGGGAGGACTATTTTTCCCCCGAAATAGCCTCACGCATTTCGGAAATCCAATTCCGATTGTGACTGCATTCACGAAGATTATGTTATAATAAGGCCTGTATATATAGTATAAAATCCTGCGATGGGGAGAGTGCCGATGGAGCGGAATGCTTTGAAAAATCATCTGAAAAACATGTTGGGAGCGGATAAGGTCCTGACCGAGGATCTCGACCTTCTCTATTACTCCTATGATAGTTCTTTCCTGACCAAGCTGCAGATGGCGTCCCCGGATACGGTGGTTCTGCCGCGATCAACCGANNGAGGATGTGCAGAAGGTCATGCAGTTTGCCTATGAAAACCGGATTCCCGTTACCCCACGAGGCGCTGGGACCGGTGAAACCGGTGGCAGTGCGCCATTAAGCGGCGGTATTGTCTTGGATTTATCCACCTGGGATGAAATCGTTGAGGTGGATGCCGCTAACATGCAGGTCACGGTTCGGCCGGGGGTTATACATTCCGATCTAAATGACCACCTGGCAAAGTATAATATGTTCTTTCCCCCCGACCCGGGCAGCAGTAAGATGTGTACCATCGGCGGCATGGTGGCCAATAACGCCAGCGGTCTGCGGGCGGTTAAGTACGGCTGTACCGAGCAGTACATCCTGGGTCTGGAAGTGGTTCTGCCCGATGGCCGGGTTATCATTACCGGCGGCATGAAATCCAAGGCGATTAAAAACGTGTCCGGGCTGAATTTGACCAAGCTTTTTGTGGGTTNNAATCACGCGGGATTTTGATGGCGGTATTCGATAAACTAGATGATGCCCCAGCCACCGTCCTGGAGGTGTATCGGGCCGGTATCCTGCCCTCGGGAATTGAGATTTTGGATTCATCGGCGATTAAAGCTGTTAATCAATTTAAGCCCCATATAAATCTTCCCGATGCGGAAGCGATTCTGCTCTTTGAAGTGGATGGCAACCCTCCCAGTGTAGAATGGGAAGGAAACACCATCGTAGAAATTGCTAAAAAGCTGGCGCGGCAGG
>DCTH01000112.1:1450-11955 GCA_002329495.1 Syntrophothermus sp. UBA1445
ACTGCTACGGCCGCAGCTCGGGTTCGTCCGGATGGAAGCCGTATCTTTGCGGGTGAGGATATCAGCGTTCCCCTGGCCGGAGTAGCTGATGCCCTGCGCAGGATTAGGGCCCTGGGTGAAAAACACGGGGTTCAGGTAGTCAACTACGGTCATATCGGTGACGGCAATGTGCATACCGCCCCGGTTATCGATCCTGAAAACCCGGCAGAGGTGGAAAAGGTCCTGGGACTGGTTCATGACATTCATCTGTTGGCGATCGAGCTTCAGGGATCGACCACCGGGGAACACGGAGTGGGTGCAGTGCGCCGCGAGTATGCGCGTCTGGAACATGGGCCTGCAGTTGACGTAATGCAAAGTATCAAGAAGGCTCTTGACCCCCATAACATCATGAACCCTGGAAAACTGTTTTAGCAAAACTGTAGGGTAAGGCAACGGCAGTTGCCCGCCTGATTGTTGAGGTAAGCATTCACGGATCGCTGCACTGTGTTTACGTTTCCATTTATATAATTGCCGTAAGTGTGGCTGAGGAGGATTTTGGTAGTGGACTTTCGAGAACTACCCCCGGTAAAGGATCAACTTAAGAAGTGCGTACGATGTGGACGTTGTCGAACAGTCTGTCCGGTTTTTGCGGAGATCAGAAACGAAACGGTCGCTCCCCGGGGCCATGTTTTCATGGTACAGGCCCTGCGGGATGACAAGGTGCAACCGGAAACCCCGGTTTATGACCGACTGTCCAACTGTCTCCTGTGTGAGACCTGTTCGATCAACTGCCCCTCAGGGATAGAGATACCAGAACTGAATAAAGCAGCTCGTTCTTTTATTTATCAGCAGAACCCTTCGGCTATCAAAGATGTATTTCTGGACCGGGTATGGACCAACCCTACCCTGATGAAACTGGGCGGATTGTTCATGTGGACGGCCAACAAGACCGGTTTGCAGAAGGCGGCCCGCAGTCTGGGTCTGACCAAGCTCTTGCCCGGTGACCTGTCGGAGGCGGAGCAGATAATGCAGGATGTCCCCCGTCGTTCGGCCCGCAGCATCCTGCCCGAGGTTAACAAGGCGAAGGGTGAAATGAAATACCGGGTCGGATATTTCCTGGGCTGTGGAACCGATCTCTTTTCCCCATCAGTAGCAGAGGCTACGGTTAAGGTGTTGACTTCCTGGGGCTGTGAGGTGATTATCCCGCGGGACATGAAGTGCTGCGGGGTGCCGCATGCCGCCAATGGCAAGCTGGACAGCGCCCGTAACCTGGCTATTCAAAACCTTAAAGTGTTTAACCGCCTGGATGTGGACTATATCGTAACCGATTGTGCCTCTTGTTCAGCCGCCATCTCAGAAAAGAGTCTTCACCTGCTGCTGAATAACCAGGGCTATGACGAGGAGATCAAGAAATTCTGTTCCAAGGTCTGTGACCTGAACAAGTTCCTGCTCGAGGTCCTGGAGATCAAACCCCAGGGACTGAAACCGGCAAATATTAAGGTTACTTATCACGATCCCTGTCACCTGGCCAAAGCCCAGGACATACGTCAGCAGCCTCGTGACATCCTGAGGATGATTCCGGGACTGGAACTGGTGGAGATGAAGGACTCTGATCGTTGTTGCGGTGGTTCGGGGACCTTCAGCATCACTCATTACCCGTTATCCATGAAGGTCCTGGAAAAGAAGATGGATTCCATCGCCAGTACGGGAGCAGATGTAATCGCCACCTGCTGCCCCAGCTGTACGATGCAGCTTAAACATGGCACGAATCTTTATCACTACGACGCACCGGTCAAACACCCGGTGGAGTTGCTGGCGGCAGCGAGCACACAGACGAGAGATTAGATTTTTGAGCAAGTCGGGGACGGTTCTTTACTTGCGCGCAGTAGCGCGCAAGTAAAGAACCGTCCCCGACTTGCTCCAACCGTCCATCTGTCCCAATTTCCTAACCTTGGTTCTACATATTCCGAATCAGTTCATCAGCGAACTGTGAGCACTTGACTTCGGTGGCCCCTTCCATCAGCCGGGCGAAATCGTAGGTCACAACCTTGCTGGCGATGGTTTTCTCCAATGATTTAATTATCAGGGCAGCCGCTTCGGTCCATCCCAGGTAACGGAGCATCATCTCGCCGGAAAGTATAACCGATGACGGGTTCACCTTGTCCAGTCCGGCATACTTGGGTGCAGTACCGTGGGTGGCTTCAAATATGGCATGCCCAGTATCATAGTTGATGTTGGCGCCGGGTGCTATGCCGATGCCTCCCACCTGAGCCGCCAAGGCATCCGAGATATAGTCCCCATTAAGGTTTAAGGTGGCTACCACCGAAAACTCCCGGGGCCGGGTCAGGATCTGCTGCAGGAAGATGTCAGCGATGGCATCCTTGACAATGATCCGGCCTTCAGCTTCGGCCTTCGCCTGAGCGTCATTGGCGGCAGGTTCGCCCTTCTCTTCTTTGATGCGGTCGTACTGGTTCCAGGTAAAGACCCGATCACCGAATTCCTGTTCTGCAACCTCATAACCCCAGTTTTTAAAAGCCCCTTCGGTGTACTTCATTATGTTTCCTTTATGAACCAGGGTTACACTCTTGCGCCCTTCCGCAATGGCGTTTCGTATGGCGGCCCGCACCAGTCGTTTGGAACCCTCTTCGGAAACCGGTTTGATACCTAGCCCTGAGGTTTCAGGGAATCGAATCTTCTTGACTTCCATCTCTTCCAACAGGAAGGTCATCAGCTTTTTGGCCTCATCCGAACCCCGAGGGTATTCGATGCCGGCATAGATGTCCTCGGTGTTCTCGCGAAAGATGATCATATCCGTGTCCTGTGGGCGTTTGACCGGGGAAGGAACCCCTTCAAACCAGCGGACCGGGCGGACACAGGCGTAGAGGTCCAGTTCCTGCCGCAAGGCCACATTCAATGACCGGATACCGCCACCCACCGGCGTGGTAAGCGGTCCCTTGATGGCTACCAGGTAATGGCGGATAGTATCAAGGGTCTCGGGCGGCAACCACTGGCCAGTCTGATTAAAAGCCTTTTCTCCGGCCAGCACCTCTTTCCAGACGATCGATTTTTTACCTTCGTAGGCCCTGGCCACTGCCGTTTCCAGTACCCGGGAGGCCGCTGCCCATATGTCCGGTCCGGTGCCATCGCCCTCGATGAAGGGAATCACCGGTTGATCCGGAACCGTTAGTTTACCGTTTTCAATCTGTATTCTCTGTCCAGTTTGTGTTGTCATTGCCAAGATACGACCCTCCTGCTTATTATGTTGGAAGCAGGGGGCGATCCCCTGCTTCCTTATTCCGGTTTAATCCAGGTTAAATGTCCCGTTTTTCTTAAAGTGTTCCACCAGTCCACCTTCGGACAGTATCTTCAACATCACCGGGGGGAGCGGGGTTACCTCGATATCAACCCCCTGGGTGAGGTTGCGGATTTTCCCCTGACTGAGATCAACCTCCAGTTCGTCCCCCGGATTAATCAAGTCCGTATCGCACTCCAATAAGGGCAGCCCGGTATTGATAGCATTGCGATAGAAAATCCGGGCGAAGGACTTGGCGATCACTGCACTGATATCTGCATTGATTATGGCCAGCGGCGCCTGCTCCCGGGAGGAACCACAGCCAAAATTCTTCCCGGCAACAATGAAATCACCCTTAGTGATCTTCGAATAAAACTCGGGATCCAGGTCCTCCATGACATGTTTGGCCAGTTCTTTCATGTCCAGGGTCTTAAACTTGTGACGCCCCGAGATGATATAATCCGTGTTCACATCGTCGCCAAATTTATGAGTTTTACCCTTGAAATTCATGAATAAATCCACCTACCTTAAATATTCTCGGGGGTCGCTTATTTGCCCGGCAATAGCCGAGGCCGCCACCGTAGCCGGTGATCCCAGGTATATGAAGGCCTTGTTATTGCCCATTCGTCCCTTGAAGTTGCGGTTGGAGGTCGCAATCACGTTCTCACCATCCGAGGGCACTCCGTTATGAGTTCCCACGCAGGGACCGCAGCCCGGAGTTACCACCGCTGCTCCCGCTTCCACCAGGGTGCTGATGATGCCCTCCTTAATGGCGTCCAGGAACACCTGGCGGGAGGAGGGTGCCACGATCAACCTGGTCCGGGGATGAACCTTTTTGCCCTCCAGAATACTGGCGGCGATACGCAGGTCTTCCAACCGGCCGTTGGTACAGGTACCGATTACACACTGCTGAATCGGGGTTCCGGCTACCTCTCCGATCGGCGAAACATTGTCAACGGTATGAGGCTTGGCTATCTGCGGTTCCAGGTTGCTTACATCATACTCCTTGACCCTGGCATAAACGGCATCGGGATCAGCGGTCACCGGTGTATATGGTAATGTTGAGTGCTCTTTTATCCAGGCTTCGGTCTTCTCGTCAGCTTCCATCAATCCGACCTTGGCACCCATTTCAATCGCCATATTGCTGATGGTAAATCTGGCCTCCACCGACAGGGCTTTGATGGCCTCACCCACATACTCGGCCGCCAGATAGGTGGCTCCGTCAGCAGTAACATCGCCAATCAAATAAAGAATGAGGTCCTTGGAAAAGACCCCCGGTGGCAGTTGACCATTAAGCACGAATTTGAAGGTCTCAGGAACCTTGAACCACAGTTTCCCGGAAATGATTCCCGCGGCCAGGTCGGTGGAACCGACCCCGGTAGAAAAGGCATTTAATGCCCCATAGGTGCAGGTATGACTGTCAGCTCCGATAACTAGTGAGCCGGGGGCTACATGGCCCCTTTCCGGAACTAACTGATGGCAAACCCCTTCCCCGATGTCATAAAGCTTGACCTGATAACGGTCTGCAAAATCGCGCATCTTCTTGTGGAGGGCGGAAACCCCCTCCAACGGGCTGGGAGAGCTGTGGTCGATCACCATTGCCACCCGCGCCGGATCGAATGTCTGACGGCCTCCCATTTCTTCGAAGGCCTGGATGGCCAGGGGTGAGGTTCCGTCCTGGCCCATCACAAAATCAAGATCAGCTACGACAATGTCATTGGCTTTGGCATCAGTTCCAGATTTCATTGACAGGATTTTTTCGGCGATTGTCTTGCCCAATTTACTTCCCTCTCCCCTTCATATAATTTTCGTACAGTGCTGCGAGTTCTTTATCAAACAAAGGCCTTTTGAGATCTATGGCGGCGGCCCTGACCAATGCCAGCAGATCCCGGGCCTGCTCATCACTTAGGTTTATCTCATACTCGATAAACTTGGCCTTTAAAGCATTTGATCCCGAATGCTTACCAATAACTATCTGGCGCTCCAGTCCCACCTCCTGCGGTGAAAAGGCCTCGTAGTTCAGAGGGTTCTTCAGAACACCGTCCCCGTGAATTCCGGACTCGTGAGCGAAAATGTTGGTTCCCACGATTGGGTGCGCCGGAGACAGGGTTCTACCGGAAGCAGCGGCCACATATTCTGCTACTTCACGAAACATCTCGGTTCTGAAATTGAGATCCAGTCCCATAAGGTGTTTTAATCCCATTACCACCTCTTGCAGCGAGGCGTTCCCCGCTCTTTCGCCCAGACCGTTTACTGTCACGCCCACATACTTGGCACCAGCGTAAACTCCGGCCAGGGAGTTGGCGGTAGCCAGACCAAAATCATTATGGGTATGCATCTCAATATCCAGCCCCACCGCATTAACCAGGGTATTGATCTTGCGGAAGGTAGTTAGGGGGTCCAGAATCCCCACAGTATCACAGAACCGGAGACGGTCAGCCCCGCAGTGCTTGGCAATCAGCGCAAACTCCACCAGAAAATCCATGTTGGAACGAGAAGCATCCTCGCCGTTGACGGATACATACAATCCCTGGTCCTTGGCAAACTTGACCGCATCCGCCATGCGCTTCAGGACATCCTCCCGGGTGGTTTGCAACTTATATTCTATGTGAATATCCGAAGTCGAAATGGATATGGCTACCGCATCAACACCGCACTCGATTGATTGCTTGATATCATTGATAACCGCTCGATTCCAGGCCATAATACTGGCTTTGAGTCCCATGTCGACAATTTCGCGGATACATTTCTTCTCGTCGCCACCCATCACCGGAATACCGGCCTCGATCTGGTCAACTCCCAGCTGATCGAGATACCTGGCGATTCTGATCTTCTCTTCATTTGAAAATACGACTCCGGCGGTCTGCTCTCCATCACGCAAAGTAGTGTCAACTATGTTGACTTTAGCCCCTTCAACCAAAAACCATTCTTTACCTAGAAAACTGGTCGGCAATCTATTCCACTCCTTTCCCACTTGTCAGAGTTTGAGATTATTTGTACAGATTATGATATTGCAACTAATATGGTTAATTGCACCACTTACGGAAACATCTCGCTTAATACAGGTTTAAATCACTGATTTTTGAATTATAGCATTTATTCATACATTAGCACAGGCACGGTTATTACCGACCTGGCTTGATGCGAAATGAGGCCTCCCAAATCCGGAACTATTTTGGATTCCAGTTAGAACGGCTCGGTGAATCGCAACTCACAAATCCCGGATTTGGGTGAAAAAGGATTATCGGCGAGATAACTCCTCTTTGAGGAGCTGGTTGACCATTTCCGGGTTGGCTTTGCCTTTGCTGATCTTCATCACCTGACCTACCAAGAAACCGAGGGCTTTGCCCTTGCCGTTCTTGAAGTCTTCCACCACCTTTGGATTTCCGGTGATGACCTCTTCAACTATTGCTTTTATGGCCGATTCATCAGAAATCTGTACTAACCCCCGGTCTTTCACAATCTTATCGGGTGACTCACCGGTGGCGAACATCTCCTCAAAAACCACCTTGGCGATTTTACCGCTGATCGTACCCTGTTCCAGCAGCTTAAGCATCTGAGCCAAGGACGAAGGTGAGATTTTGGCATCCTTGATTTCCATATTGTTCTGGTTCAGGAGTCTGGTCAGTTCACCCATCACCCAGTTAGCTACTGCTTTGGGCTCTTTGTATTCAGCAACACACCCGTCAAAGAAATCCAGGACATCTTTGGACATAGTGAGCAAGTTAGCATCATAGGGAGGCAAATTGTATTCCTTAATCAGCCGCTCACGGGCCTGGTCCGGGAGTTCGGGAAGGGTCTTTCTCACTCTCTCGATCCAATCCTGGCCGATTATTATGGGAGTCAGGTCGGGATCCGGGAAGTAACGGTAGTCCTGAGCCTGTTCCTTGGAACGCATACTCAAGGTAACCTGCCGGTCCTCATCCCAGGTGCGGGTTTCCTGAACCAGCTGTCCGCCCTCCTCCAGGACCTCAATCTGCCGTTTGATTTCATATTCAGCGGCCCGTTCGAGGGCCCTGAAGGAATTCAGATTCTTGATCTCGGCCCTGGTCCCCAGCTTCTCCTGTCCCCAAGGCCGTATTGATATGTTGGCATCGCAGCGCAGTGAACCCTCTTCCATCCTGCAGTCGGAAACTCCCAAAAACAGAAGAATCGAACGCAGTTTCTCCAAATACATGCGGGCTTCCTGGGGTGACCTCATATCTGGTTCGGAAACAATCTCCAGCAGCGGGGTTCCCGCCCGATTCAAGTCAGCCAGAGAGTAGGGCGTAGTCATTATGTTACCTTGATGAACCAGTTTGCCCGCATCCTCTTCCATGTGAACCCGGTTTATACCAATTGTTTTTTTACCTTGCTGGGTCTCGATTTCCAGGCTCCCGGCAGTACAGATGGGCAGATCCAGTTGGGAAATCTGAAAGCCATTGGGCAAATCCGGATAAAAATAATTTTTACGGTCAAACCTGCAATACTCCGCTATCTTACAGTTCAATGCCAGACCCGTTTTGATGGCATACTCCACCAGTTCCCGGTTAAGGACCGGCATAGTACCGGGCATCCCCAGACAACCAGGACACACGTGGCTATTGGGTATAGCCCCAAAGGAGAGTCCGCAGCTGCAGAAAGCTTTGGTATTGGTTTTTAGTTCCGCGTGGACCTCCAGGCCAATTACCGCTTCATATTTACCAGTAGTCATATCTATACCTCCAGTATGGGTGTGCGTAAATGGTAATCACTGCCCTGCTCAAAAGCATAAGCCGCCTTAAGGAGAGTTCCCTCCGCCAGCGGTGGACCCATCAGCTGCAGTCCTACCGGCAGGCCATCCACAACCCCTCCAGGAATAGACATAGCCGGGATTCCGGCCAGGTTAGCCGGTATATTGAGTACACCGGAAAGGTCTTCAGTCTTTTCCCCGAGTTTAAAGGCCGTGGAGACAGCAGCCGGGGAAACTAACAGGTCAAACTTTTCAAAAGCCCGGTCAAAGTCCTCCTTGATGAGCCGCCGAACCTTCATCGCCTTGAGATAGTAGGCATCATAACTATCCTTACTCAGGAAATGAGTCCCCAAGAGGATCCTGCGCTTCACCTCCGGTCCCAGACCCCGGCCCCGAGAATTGCTCATCATCTCTGCAATGTCCTGCGCGTTTTCGTCACGGTAACCATATCTGACTCCATCATAGCGGGCCATGCTGGAACTGGTTTCTGCCGAAGCGATTATTTGAAAGACCGGCAAGGCATATTTGCTGTGGGGAAGACTGGTTTCTTCCACCACTGCCCCCAGCTCTTCATACTTCAGTAAGGCTTTTTTCACGGCCTCCCTGACGGATGGTTCCACTTCATCCAGAAAATACTCGCGGGGAAATCCGATCTTCATCCCTTTTATGTCGGTCTGCAGGAAATCACGGTAATCCGGTACCTCTGCCTCCCGGCTGCTGGAATCCCGGTGATCGTACCCGCAGATGGCGTTCATCACCAGGGCACAATCGGTTACGTCCCGGGTTAAAGGACCAACCTGGTCCATGGACGAGGCAAATGCCACCAGGCCATAACGCGACACTCTTCCATAAGTAGGTTTCAAGCCTACCACACCGCAAAAAGCTGCTGGTTGTCTTATTGAACCACCAGTATCGGAAGCCAGGGCGTAAAACACTTCCCCGGCAGCTACTGCCGCCGCAGAGCCCCCGGATGACCCTCCCGGTACCCGGGCCAGATCCCAGGGGTTATGGGTAGGATAGAAACACGAAGTCTCCGTAGAAAAACCCATAGCAAACTCGTCCATATTCATTTTACCGACCATTACCGCCCCGTCCGACTTGAGCTTGTTTACCACGGTCGCATCGTAAGGGGGAATAAAGTTTTCCAACATCTTCGAAGCGCAGGTAGTCTTCACTCCCCGCGTACAGAGGTTGTCTTTGATACCGCAGGGTATACCTGCCAGTCCGGTGATCTCACCCCGGCGATCAATATCCATCGCCGTCTTTTGGGCTTCTTCCAGAGTGAGGGTGGTAAATGCTTGGATTTTATGTTCAACCTGGCTTATCCGCTCGGCGACGGATTCCAGGACTTCCTGCGCTTTAACTTCCCGCCGGGCCAACATTTCTGCGATTTTTTTAACACTTAACTGGTATAGCTTCACCGGGTTTCCTCCTTATATTAATCTTGGCACCTTGAATTTCGCTTCCTCGTGAAGAGGGGCGTTGGCCATAGCTTCGTCGTTGGAGAGTGAAGGGCGCACCTCGTCGTCGCGCATCACATTATAAAGAGGAAGGACATAGATAAGCGGCTCGACCACATCGGTAGGCAGTTCATCAAGTACCCGGGTAGAATCCAGTATCGAATTAAATTGTACGGCGTATGTTTCTTTTTCCTCAGGCGTGAGGTTTATTCGAGCCAGAATGGCCAGTTTTTCGATATCTTTATCCATCAGACCCAAAGGGCTTTCCTCGCTTTCCCAAATCTTCATGCACAGTATTATATCAGAAAGACCGAGCCTGTGCCTAGGAGACTTGTGAAAAAGCCAACAAGCGGAAGAGGATTGGTGGGGTTGGGAAAGTATGACCAAAACACCGCACTGTAATATGCGGTGTTTTATCTCTGAGGAATTATGCAGAATGATCCGAACTCTATGGCTCCAGTACGGATTTATTGGCGAGACAGTGCCTCTTGCAGGAGCCGGTTGACCATTTCCGGATTGGCTTTGCCCTGGCTGGCTTTCATCACCTGACCCACCAGGAACCCGAGGGCCTTACTCTTGCCGTTTTTTAAGTCTTCCATCACCTTGGGATTATTGATTATGACATCTTCGACTATGGTCCGTATGGCTGATTCATCGGAAATCTGTATCAGACCCCGTTCATTTACGATCCTGTCCGGCAAAGCACCGGTGGTAAACATCTCCTCAAAAACCACTTTGGCAATCTTCCCGTTTATAATCCCCTGTTCCAACAGTGTAAGCATCCTGGCCAGGGAGGCAGGCGATACCTTACAGTCTCTGATTTCCAGATTACATTGGCGGAGGAGCCTGGTCAGCTCACCCATAACCCAGTTGGCGACTACCTTGGCTTCATGGTATTCGGCCACACACTCATCAAAGAAATCCAGAACGTCCTTGGAGGTAGTAAGCTGGACGGCGTCGTAAGGGGGAAGGTTGTGTTCCTTAATCAATCGTTCCCGGGCCTGATCCGGGAGTTCCGGGAGGTTTTTTTGCACCCTTTCCACCCAGGCCTGATCTATGTTTA
>DCTH01000203.1 GCA_002329495.1 Syntrophothermus sp. UBA1445
AAGCCGCAAACCATCGTAAGTTCCAATACCTCAACCATTTCAGTAACCACTATGGCTGAGGATATGCCTCTCGAATTCAGACAGTACTGGATGGGGACTCACTTCTTCAACCCGGTTCGTTTCATGAAGCTCCTGGAAGTTATACCTGGCAAAGACACCCTGCCGGAAGTCATGCAGTTCATGGCAGACTTTGGTGAGCGCAAACTCGGCAAGAGCATTGTCTGGTGCAAAGACACCCCCGGATTTATTGCCAACCGTTTTGGCAACCAGGGCGGCCCGACTGTATGCAAACTGATGGACGAACTGGGCTTGACCTTCTCGGAGATTGATGACATTTGTGGTCCGGCCATGGGCAGACCGAAGACCGGTGCCTTTGGTTTGATGGACCTGGTTGGACTTGATATCGCTGTTAATGGTACCCAGTCGATACATGATGTTTTGACCGATCCCGAAGACAAACAATTCTACGTCGTACCGGAAGTCTTCAGGAAGAACGTGGAGAAAGGGATACTGGGGAACAAGACCAAGGGTGGTTTCTATAAGCGAGTCGGCAAAGAAAAACTGATGCTGGATCCTGCTACCTATGAATATGGACCCCTGAAACCTGCTGACTTCCCCAGCCTGGAAAAGGCCAAGGCTGCTAAGACTCTGCCGGAAAAACTGGCTGCATTCTATGAAGGTGATGACAAAGCAGCGCAATTGGTCTGGAAGATTAATAGCGGTACCCTGCAGTATGCTACCAAGAAGATACCCGAAATATCTGATGATATTATCAACTGTGACCGTGCTATGGAGTGGGGTTACAACCACCAGGCCGGTCCGTTCAGAGTGTGGGATGGCTTGGACCTGCCGAAGTATGTGGCTCGCATTGAAGCTGAAGGCGGCTCAGTGGCTCCGTGGGTACACGAAATGTTTGATGCCGGGATCACTGCCTTCTATAAATACGAGAACGGAATTGAGTACTACTATTCGATTCCTGACAAGAAGTATGTTCCAGTTACATACAAACCTGAAGTTATCGTTCTGCCTGAGTTGAAGGCCCAAAACAAGGTGGTATTCTCCACTCCCGCTGCTACCCTGTATGATATCGGCGATGGAGTTCTGTGCTTCAATATGACCACCAAGAGGTCAGCTTTTACGGCAGAACTGGTTGACGCCATGATCCAGGCTCAGGCTGAGCTGAAGAAGCCTGAATGGGAAGGTATGGTAATCAACAGTGCCGGCAGGGACTTCTCTGCGGGATTGGACTTTGGCGAAATCGCCAAATTCATCGAAAACCAAGCATGGGACGCCCTCGATGCCAGCCTGAAGAAGATGCAGGATACCTTGATGGCATTCAAATACTCGGATAAACCAGTTGTAGTGGCTCCCCACGGTAAAGCACTGGGTGCCGGCTGCGCATTGATAATGCACGGTTCAGCAGTACAGGCCGCCGCTGAGTCTTTTATTGGTCTGATTGAAATAGGTGCAGGTTTGGTTTCAATCGGCGGAATCAAAGAAATGACCATGAGAGCCCTTGACAGAATTAAAGGGACAATGGCTCACCCGGTAGACTTTTTAATGGCCAACTTCCAGAATATAGCCCAGGCTGCCACCTCCATGAGTGCCAAGCAGGCTGTGGGACTGGGATATCTTAAACCCACTGACGGGATTACCATGAACCCCGACTTCCTGATCGGCGATGCCAAAAAGCGGGTTCTCGATATGGCAGAGGCTGGTTATGCTGCACCGATCAGCAGACCGTTCGCAGCTCCCGGTAAGAACGAAACTGCACTTATAAAAGTTGGAACCATGGGCATGAAACTCTCAGGAGTCATCAGTGAGTATGATTGGATGGTTTGCTGCAAGATAGTTGACATTATGTCCGGTGGAGATGTAATTAAAGGTGCACCGATAACCGAGCAGTATCTCCTGGATCTGGAAAGAGAAGCCTTCGTAAGCCTTTGTGGCGAAGCCAAGACTCAGGAGCGCATCGCTCACATGCTGAAAACCGGTAAGCCTCTGCGGAACTAAGGTTTTTAGCAAGGATTAATAAATCGGGGAGGTAAGACAAGTGAGAGAAGCTGTTATCGTATCAGCAGTACGCACTGCCGGTGGTAAGGCTCCGAGAGGAACCCTGAGAGACACCCGGCCAGAATTCCTTGGAAAACTCTGTATGGAAGAAGCCATCAGAAGATGCGGCCCCAATTTTGATGCCGGAATGATAGATGACGTTATCTGGGGTGCGGCTACCCCGGAACAAGCCTGCGGCATGAACACTGCCCGGATCACCTCCCGCTACGCCGGGATTCCGGAGAGTGTACCTGCGGTAACCGTCAACCGTTTCTGCTCCTCGGGTTCGCAGGCCATTGCCTTCGCAGCCGAGGGTATCATTGCCAACCGCGCCGACATAATACTGGCCGGCGGCATTGAACACATGAGCATGATCGCCATGGGCGGCGTAACCAGGCCGAACCCGGATCTGGTAATGGATCCTGAGGTATCCAAGGTTTACACCAGCATGGGACAGACTGCAGAGAATGTAGCCAGCCGTTATGGCATTACCCGGGAACAGCAGGACGAGTTCGCGGTAACCAGCCATCTAAGATGTTCAGCGGCTGAAAAAGCTGGCAAATTCAAGGAAGAAACCGTACCGGTACCGGTAAAGATTACGACGCTGGGCCCGGATGGCAAACCAGTAACCCAGGAAATCATGTACGATTATGAAGAAGGTATCAGACATAATGCCAGTCTCGAAGCCATGGCCAAACTCCGTCCGGCCTTCGTACCCGGCGGTACTGTAACCGCTGCCAACTCATCCCAGACCACCGATGGTGCGGCAGCAGTCATGGTTATGGAAAAGGAAACAGCCCTTAAATTGGGAATCAAACCGCGTCTGAAGTTCGTTGGCTTCGCGGTAGCCGGCTGCGGACCAGATGAAATGGGAATTGGCCCGGTATTTGCAATACCCAAGGTATTGAAGCGGACCGGCCTGGAACTCAAGGATATCGGCCTGATCGAGCTAAACGAAGCCTTTGCATCACAGTCTCTGTATTGTATCAGAGAACTGGGCCTTGATCGGGAAATCGTAAACGTCAATGGCGGCGCTATAGCTATGGGGCATCCCATGGGTGCAACCGGAGCCAAGCTGACTGCTACCCTGATGTATGAGATGGAAAGACGGGATGTTAAGTACGGTATGGTAACCATGTGCATCGGCGGTGGCCAAGGTGCAGCTACCATATTCGAGCTAGTTAAGTAATCTGTTATCGTTGTAACTGACTTGTTGTTTAGGGACCTGGCCAACGCCAGGTCCCTAACAATAAATACAGATCCCCTTAACCATTCATTTGTAGCGGACTGGCCATTGAGTAAAACACTCATTCTCAATCGAACAACGACTAACAGTTACCAGATAACAGTATTGACATCAAAGCAGGAGTTAGACAATATCTGCCGAAATGTTCTTATATCTGTCTAACTGTGTCGATGACAGGAATCTATGATTCAAGGACAGGTCACAAACCGATTGAGAGTTGTATCTAACCTTAAGAAGGGATGGCTGCTGCACAAGGGGGTGGTTGGCAAGGTAATTAAATATGTAGGACGCCGTGGTTAAGAGGTATTAAGGTTTAAAAATCTGGTATAAGAAGGGAAGTTGAGAAACGCATGTCATACAAATATTCTTATAACACACGCGACATTAAATTCATTCTTAACGAGTGGCTTCCAGTTGAAGAGATCCTGGGCTTTGACAAGTTTAAAGACTACTATAGCAAAGATGACTTTGATACCATTATTGATCAGGTCCGTAAGATAGCGGCGGAGGTTATTGCTCCTACCGCTGATGAAGGTGATGAAATCGGGGTTCGTTATGAAAACGGCAAAGCCCTCATACCGCCCTCATTCCATGCAGTTTACAAGTATATGCAGGATAACGGCTGGGGAACCAGCAACATCGACCATAGCGCTGAAGGCATACTGCCTACCGTATTAAATGGACTGTTGATAGAGATTCAGTCGGCTGCCAACCCGGCATTTATGCCCTATGTAGGATCGGGTTCCGGAGCCGCTGCAGTTATACAGAAGTATGGAACCGATGAACAGAAAGAAAGATTCCTTCCCAAGCTATTCGATGGCACCTGGTCGGGAACGATGTGCCTGACTGAGCCCAGTGCAGGCTCAGACGTTGGTGAACTACTTTCCAAGGCGTATCCTACGGATGAGCCTGGGATATATAAATTAAAAGGCCAGAAGATATTCATAACCGCTGGTGATCGTGATGACGTAGAAAACATCGTTCACCTGTACCTGGCCCGCGTTGAAGGCGCAAAACCTGGAACCAAAGGTCTTTCACTCTTCATTATGCCCAAATACTGGGTGAATGAAGATGGAACCCTCTCGGACAACGATGTACAGTGTGCAGGCGTTGAACACAAGTTGGGTCTTAAAGGATCAGCTACCGCGCAGCTGGTTGTTGGTGAGAATGACAATTGCCGTGGTTGGTTACTGGGTAATCCTCCCGATGAGAACGGTGTCGGCGAAGGTATGGCACAGATGTTCAACATGATGAATGAAGCCCGCCTGGATACCGGGCGCCTTTCCACCGCTGTAGCTGCCAACGCCTACTGGAACGCCGTGGCCTATGGTAGAGAGCGCGTTCAGGGCCGTCTGATGACCAATCCCAAAGCTGGCCGGGTTACCATCGACAAACACGAAGATGTAAAGCGGATGTATCTGATGAACAAGGCTACCACCGAAGCCTGCCGGGCACTCCTGGCCAAAGGATACTATTACGAGGATATCCGGGAATGGGCACCCGATCCGGAAAGAAGAGCATGGGCGATAAGAAAAATTGACATGATAACCCCGCTCTGCAAAGCATATCCCAGTGACGAGGCCTGGATTCTGACTGCTGAATCACTGCAATCATACGGCGGTTATGGCTACTGCGAAGACTATCCTGCTGCCAATGCCACCCGCGACTGCAAGATCTGGTCCATCTGGGAAGGNNAACTTCATTCAGTCCATGGACCTGATTGGCCGCAAATGGAACCAGAATAAGGGCCAGGATTTTGCCGCTCTGCTAACAGAAATCGCGGATTTCATTGCCGCTAATAAGGGGCAGCTGGAAGGCCTTGATCAAGAGATGGCACATCTGGAGAAGGCCCT
>DCTH01000149.1 GCA_002329495.1 Syntrophothermus sp. UBA1445
CGCTGCGCGTATTCGGTGATCTTCAGCATCCACTGGCTCTTTTCACGGTGAACGACCGGCGCGCCGCAGCGTTCACATACGCCATTGACGACCTCTTCGTTGGCAAGGACAACCTTGCAGCCGGTACACCAGTTGACATTCATTTCCTTTTTGTAAGCAAGGCCGTGCTTGTACAGCTGAAGGAAAATCCACTGGGTCCATTTATAATAATCCGGGTCGGTGGTATTGATCTCACGGTCCCAGTCAAACGAAAGTCCCAACGATTTCAGCTGAGATTTGAAACGGGCGACGTTATCCCGGGTGACGATCTCAGGATGAATATGGTTCTTCATCGCAAAGTTCTCGGTCGGCAGGCCGAATGCGTCCCATCCCATTGTATACAGGACATTGTATCCTTCCAAACGGCGCTTTCTCGCGACGACATCCAGCGCGGTATAGCTCCGGGGATGGCCAACATGCAGGCCGGCACCCGACGGATAAGGGAATTCTACCAGCGGGTAAAATTTGGGTTTGGTGTGATCAATTTCAGCACGGAACGTCTTATTCTCGTCCCAGTAGTTCTGCCATTTCTTCTCAATGGCCTGAAAATCGTAGATGCTGCTCATGTTTTCTTATCATTCCTTTATCGGGGAAATCCCCACAGATTTGCAAAAAGTCAGTTTGCCTTCAGAAGGTGAGAGATATCGACCTGCTCGCCGTCCGCCCACAGACGTTCCAGATTGTAAAACTCTCTGGTCTCCCGCAGGAAGATATGGACCACGACGCCGGAATAATCCAGCACAATCCAGTTTTCCGAACGGTAACCTTCGGTTGCATGGGGTTTAATCCCCTTCTGGGAAAGCTGGTATTCTACCTCATCCGCCAGCATTTTTACCTGGGTATTGCTGCTGCCGGCAGCGATGACAAAATAATCGGCAATAATCGTCAGATCCCCAATGCGGATTGCACGGATATCGTCTGCCTTTTTGCTGTCCAGAATCTGGACGACTGCTTCCATCAGTTCTTTGGATTCCATTCTCTGTAACCATTCCTTTCATCCCGAAATCATCTGTCAAGCCGCGTCGGAAACTTCTTCCTGCTCTTCATCATCGTCGCCGCCCAACAGATCTGTCACGGTAGTCGAGTTGTCATCATAATAATCAACGGTATTTGCAACTTCTTCAATCGAAAGTTCCGAAGCCGGTACATCATCCGANNGAATAGGGGCGGAAATGTTCGTTCAGCAGATCCGCCAGTTCCTCCTTATGCGCCGACCAGATCGACTGACCATTGTAAGCAGTTGCAGTCTGACCCGGAACCATATAAAAGCTCATATTGTCGGTATCCATCTTGAGAATCTCCTGTACCAGCGACAACGCCGTTCCAACCGACAGATCAGTCGAAACATTGTCCATGATCACTCCCGACAGGCTCGCCAATTCAGAACCGGTCAGCGATTTCATCTTGCTGAAAAGGCCGGCCAGGAACTGCCGCTGGGCGTTGATTCTGCCGATATCACCGCCGCTGCGGGAATGACGCTCACGGACAAATTTTTCCGCTTCAATACCCGAAAGAACATGTTCGCCCGGCGAGAAAGAAATTCCCTCCAAGGTAAAGGATTCATCAATCGTCACCGGAACACCGCCAATGGCATCAACGATCTTAATAAAGCCGTCCATATCCACCGTCACATAATGGTCGATCGGCAGAGAAAAACGGTCATAAATTACTTCTGCCAATCCATCAATGTTGCGGGCACTGTACACTGCGTTGATTTTACCGGTCACCGATACATTGGTCCCAACCCAGGTATCACGCGGAATCTGTAATGCGCTGACCTTCCCTTCTCCAAGGTCAATCTGAACCACCATTGTGACGTCAGTCAGCTTGCCGCGGGAAACACCCGCCGAAGCATCTGTCGTATTATAGTCAATACCAACCACCAGGAAATTGACCACCTGGTTCTGCTGGGCAACCGGAGTTTTGATTGCTTCATCAATCACAGCACTGCTGGTGGTCACAACCGAACCTTCCTCATTGGTTGATTCAACGACCTCGGCCAGCGGCGTCCAGTTCATAACCGACGTGTATCCCGCAAGCAGGACCGAACTGACGATCAACACAATGGACANNGATGCCAAAAGCAGGCCATTCTTCACTCCCATCGGAGCTTTGGTTTTCTGACTTTTTCCCTTTGCCATGCACCATATTCCTTTCCAAATTCACAGCTCACAGTCAATCCACATGGATTCCATTTCGTACCAGTTCGTCATAGCAGGCCAGCGAATCAGGATGGAGTACCCGGCAATCCTTTACCAGGTCGGAAATCAGGAATTTCATCGAATAAAGCATTCCTTCGTCCAGTGAACGGTCAACAATCCGGCGGGTCTTCTTGACATCGGAATAATCGCGGTCAGCACTGGTCAGGTCTGCCAGATAGACAACCTTTTCCAGCAGCGACATTCCCGCACGTCCGGTCGTATGGTACCGAACCGCGTTCAGGACTTCCCCGTCGTCGATGTGCAGTTCCCTTCTGATATACGCTGCGCCGGCAATTGCGTGCCAAAGCTGCGGGGCACACATGTCCGCATATAATAGGATTATACCAGAATCCTCTATGAATTGCAACATCTCTTTTGGTTCAACATTCTTCATAATATCGTGCAGAAGCCCGGCCAGCCTGGCACGGGTCACGTCCGCGCCAAACCGTTCGGCAAGCTGTACCGCCCGTTTCATAACACAGATCGAATGTTCATACCGGGACGGTTTCAGCCGGCTGCGCACCAGCTGATCATACTCATCCCAGGGGATTAATTCCGGCTGCCACATCACACATCTTCCTCTCTGTTCTCATTCATTGCCGGTAGAGGTGATTTTCCCGGATATACCGGGCGACCGGTTCCGGCACCAGCTTTTCCAGCGGTTTTCCTTCCCGTACCGCCTCCCGCACCTCAGTGGAGGAAGCTGGAAACGGAGTGATCTTCAAAAGAGCGGTATGTCCGAGCGACCTTGCCGCCTCTTCCAGCTGTTCGTATTCTCCTTCATCCCGCGCCGCTGCAACCAGCCGGGTATGGGCAAGGATCTCTTCCCAATTGCGCCATTCCTTAAACGAAAGCAGCATATCCGCTCCCATGATCAGCGAAAAACAGTCTTCCGGGTGCTGCTCCCGCAGCACCCGCAGGGTCTGATAGGTATAGCTTTTCCCTTCCCGGCATAATTCGATATCCGATACCTCAACACCATCCATCCCGCAGGTAGCCAGCCGGAGCATCTCCAGACGTTTTTCCCCGTCGATCAGATCAGGTGCCTGTTTATGCGGCGGGGTACGGTCGGGAATGACCAGAATTCTGTCCAGCAGGCCGGTTTGCAGTACCTCCCGCAGCAGATGGATATGGCCGAGGTGCACCGGGTTGAAGGTACCGCCGTAAATTCCTACCCGCATGATCAGTCGTCCAGGTTGATGACCGGCTTTTTGGGGTTGGGTTTATAGAGGGTAATCCGGGTACCGAGCACCTGTACCACATCGCATCCGACATTCTCAGCGATCTCAGCAGCCGCCTCTTTAGCGGTATACAGGCTGTTTTCCAGCACGCGGATCTTGATCAGTTCCCGCGCCAGCAGTGCTTCTTCCACTGCTTTATAGGTCTGTTCGGTAATGCCGCCTTTGCCGATCTGCATGATGGTTTCAAGCGAGTTTGCCATTCCGCGAAGTTTTGCTCTCTGTTTGCTCGTCATATGTGTATTCCTTTCTTCGATAAAACAACATGCTTTTTCTTACAGGATGGTTTCCATCCCATATTTTTGGGGTTTTAATCCGCACTTTTCATAGAACTTCCGGGCGCTCTCGTTGCAGGCCCAGACGTTCAGTGTGACATTATAACAGCCGCTTTCCCTTGCAAAGTTCAGGACATATTCATACAGGCTCTTTCCGATATGCTGTCCCCGTGCTGCTTCATCGACGCACAGATCGTCAATGTACAGCGTTTTGACATCGGTCAGGATATTGTCATTCAATTTCTGCTGGAAAACACAGAACGCATATCCCAGCACCCCACCATCCTCACCGATTGCGGCAAATACCGGGCGGGAATCATCCCGCAGAATCGCTTCCAGTTCCGCATCGGAATATTTGCGGGCACCCGCCTTAAACAGGTCGGGACGTCCCTGATGATGAATCATCTCCACCTGAGCGAGCAGGCGATGGAGCCCTTCGATATCTTCTTTAACAGCCCTTCTGATTTGCATATATGCCCATTCCTTTCTCCAGTCAATTTTCTGCGCCGTCTGATTCGTTTTCAATCCCAATCTGACAGGCCTTCATCGCTGTCAGAGCAGTGCGGTGGCTCTCCGGCGTCACACCGGCACAGCAGGCAGCGTCCACTACAATTTCTGTTTCCGGCAGAAACGCTTTGAGCAGCAGCGCGTTGGAAATCACACAGATGTCAGTGCAAACCCCAACCAGCGTAATTTTGCTGATCGGATTTTCCTGATCTGCTGCCCGCAGCATTGTTCCCAGCTCAACAGAACCAAACGTACATTTATCGACCGGCCGCTCCTTACAAACTGCTTCCAATTCAGGGCAAAGCTGCCAACCGGAGGTATTCCGCACACAGTGGACAACCGGCAGTTTATGGCCTTCCTGTGTATCCAGATAGTTTTGTTCATGGGTATCTCTGGTAAAAAGCACCCGTCCACTAAACCCGTGTACTTTCTCCACAACCTTTGGAAGGATTGCAACTGCTTCCGGGCTGCCAAGCGCACCGGTAACAAAATCATTCTGCATATCGACAACAATCAATATTTCCTGCATCCAAATTCCTCCCGAAAATCAGAAATGCCATTCAAAATAATACCAGTCACCCGTTATCTTTTCGGAATAAAACCAGTTGTCCCCTTCCGCTTCGGTCTTGATACCAACCGCAGTATCCGGGATGTCCGCCAGCGTATAGTCGGCAAAATCGACCATTCCCTCCGGCGACCAATAAAAACCGTAATAGGAAGTCTGTGACCCGAACCCTGCCGCATCCGTCTGGTAGCTGATAAACTGCCCGCCGTCTGAAAGGGTCTCCACCGTCGCAGTGCATTTGATGCCAAACGGCGGCGCCGCTTCGCCCGAAAGCAGCGGTCCGGTCGACGCTTCCAGCGCCTCCAGATTTTCGGTCACCATCGACGCAATCTTTTCAAACCGGGCGTCCGTCCCGCCGGACAGCCAATGGGTCAAAAAGCTGCTGAGCATTACCAGCGACACCGCCCCGATACAGAGTATCCATAGCAGGCCTGTTTTCCGTCTGTCCGCCGGCATGATCTTATTCCCCTTTCAAAAAGTCGGCAAGCAGCCGAATTGCGTTACCTCTGTGGGATATCGCGTCCTTTTCCTCTCCAGTCATCTCAGCGTAGGCACGTCCGTTGACCATAAAGATTGGATCATATCCAAAACCAATCTTTCCCAACTCTTCAAACCCGATTGACCCGGCGCATTCGCCACGGAAATAATGTGCTTCACCGTTCTGGTCGATGTAGCAGATCACGCTGACAAACTGAGCACTCCGGTCGGTGACGCCTTCCAGCACGTCCAGCAGCTTCATATTGTTCCGGTGATCGTCGGTCGGTTCACCGGCATACCGTGCCGAATAAACCCCCGGCGCGCCATCTAGTGCGTCAACGCACAACCCCGAGTCGTCCGCCAGTGCCGCACAGCCGGTCAGGTCGTAGATGGCCTGTGCCTTGAGGCGGGCGTTTTCCTCAAAGGTCGTCCCGTTTTCCTCGACCTCCAGCTGGATTCCCTTTTCCTTCTGGGAATAGAGGGTATATCCCAGCGGTTCCAGCATCCGTTTGAGTTCGAGTACCTTGTTTTTATTGTTGGTAGCCAGAATAATATCCATTCGTCTCTTCTCCATTTCCCTACCGGTTATTCAAACAACGCCCGGACAAAATCTTCCGGTACAAATTGCTGCAAATCGTCCACCTTTTCCCCGACGCCGACAAACCGCACCGGCAGATTCAGCTGGTTTTTCAACGAGATGACGATGCCGCCCTTTGCGGTACCGTCCAGCTTGGTCAGGACAATTCCTGTTACCCCGGTGGATTCCATGAAACTCCGGGCCTGGCTCACCGCATACTGACCGGTGGTGGCATCCAAAACCAGCAGGACTTCATGGGGCCCATCCTCGACTTCACGTTGGATGACCCTTCTGACCTTGGCGATCTCCTCCATAAGGTTGGTCTTGGTATGCAGCCGTCCGGCAGTATCAATGACCAGAACGTCAATCTTTCGAGCCTTGGCCGCTTTAAGGGCATCAAACACCACCGCCGCAGGGTCGGCTCCCGCATGATGCTTTATTATGTCCACCCCGACCCGGTCAGCCCAGATCTGCAACTGGTCAATCGCGGCCGCACGAAATGTGTCCCCAGCCGCCAGCATCACTCTTTTACCCTGGGATTTGAAGCGGTATGCCAGCTTGGCGATGGTAGTGGTTTTACCCACTCCGTTTACTCCCACCACCAGGAACACTGTCGTACCCTGGGCCGCAAAACGCAGGGGCTGACTGATCTGGGACATGGTGTTCGAGATGTGGTTTTTTAGAATATCTTTGACCTCTTCGGGCCTTGATATCCGGTTTTCCTTGACCTGGCGGCGCAGTTCCTTGACCAGTTCCTGAGTGGTCAGGACCCCGATATCAGACGCGATGAGGATTTCCTCCAATTCTTCAAAGAAGTCCTCATCCAGGGAACGGCTGCTCTTGATCAGGCTTTCGACTTTACTGACAATATTCTGCCGGGTTTTCGAAAATCCCTGGCGTATACGATTAAAAATCCCTATCGCTCCTTTCCAATAAATATCCAAAATCTTTATAATGTCCGGTGAAGCAAGACTCCACCACCTTGAAAAATGGGTCTACCCGTATTATCCCCCTGCCTGTCAGTAATCACCAGCAGATTTTGAAGCTGTATAGGCAGTCGCGTTTTGACTGGGTTCACTAGCTTAGCCAGCCAATGAACCGGCCTCAGCCGGGGTCAGGGAATACACCTCCGACAGCCCCTGTTCGGGCATGGTCACCCCGAAAATATTGTCGGCAGCTTCGATGGTGCCCTGCCGGTGAGTGATTACGATGAACTGCAGGCGATCAGCCAGCCGTTTCAGAAAGCCGGTAAACCTGCCCAGGTTGGCATCATCCAGGGCCGAATCAATCTCATCAAACAGGCAGAAGGGGGTAGGTTTCAAAACCAGGAGCGAGAAAATGAAAGCGATACAGGTTAATGCTCGCTCACCACCGGACAGCAGGTTAAGCGACTGCCGCCTTTTACCCGGCATCTTTACAATAATCTCCACCCCGGACTGCCAGGTATCCTCCTGATTATCTGGCAAGAGTTCCGCTTCACCCCCCGGGAAAATACCATTAAAGGTTTTCTTGAAACTGGCATTGGCCACCACCAGAAACTCCTGAAAGCGGCGGTTCATAATTTCCTCAGTCTCCTCGATTATCCTTTTCAAAGACTGGCGGGCATTATGCAGGTCCTCCAGCTGACCACGCAAGAACTCGAACCTCTGGTTGACCTCATTCAATTCATCAATGGCAGTCACATCCACTGGACCCAATTCCTCAATATGTTGCCGGATAAGCTCTAATTTCTCCCGCATCTCCTTCTGCTGGCGATTATCCATGCCCTCCCAGAACTCACTCGCAGCTTGNNCCCAGAGCAGGAGGGCGTTTTTTTCCTCGGTCTCAATCCGGGCCTTCCTGATTTCCAGGTGCTTGATCTTCTCCTCCAGGGTAATCACCTTCTGGCGCCGGGATGCCACGGCCTGCTGCAGTTCCGCCGAGCGCTGATGATTGGCGGTGGTGTTGCGGAGCAGATCTTCCAACAGACGTTCGACCTCAATGAGGTCCTGGCTTATGTTCTCCTTCTCCTTCTGCAGGGCCCGGACCCGGTCATTCTCAACTTCAATCAACCGGGTGAATCTGGTTACCTGCTCCTGGTAATCCTTGAGGGTGGTTTCGTATGATTCTTTGACCGCCGCCAGCTGTTCCATACCCCGGCGCCGACCATCCAGTTCCCGCTGGCTGAGATTAACCAGATCAAGGCAGTGGGTATGTCGTTCCCGCAGGAGATCAAGCTGGCGGGCCAGGCGGTCCCGGTTTGATCTCTGATCTTCCTCGCCTTTCCCGATCTCCACCAGTTGAGACTGGACCTGATTAAGGTTATCCGTAACTGCGGACAGTTCTGTTTCCAACGCCGCGATCCCCCGGGCAATCAGCCCTTCCTCGGCCTGGAACTGTGACACTTCCATCTGTACACGTTCAAGTTCGGATAATATCCGGTCCCGTTCCTTGCCCTGAATCTCCTGCTGGAAGGTCCGCTCACTGATCTTGGGCTGCAGCCGTTCCAGTTCAGCATCCAATTCCTTAACCTTAAGGCTTAAGGCCTCCAGGGCTGCGGTGGCCGCTTTTAACTCCTTATCGCGGGCTTCTTTCTCCTTCTTTTTTTCACGATAAAGGGCCTTTACCTGCAGGGTTGAGGTCCGCCCCTGATGCTTACCTCCGGTCATGGCTCCGGTGGGGTTTATAATATCCCCTTCCACAGTAACGATGCGGAAGCGGGAGTTTTTCTTAAATACCTTCAGACCGGTATCCAGGTTGTCCACAATCAATACCCGTCCCAGGACGTGTTCGACTGCCTTTTGGTAATCGGGAGCGAATTTCACCAGATCGGTTGCCAGGCCCAATACCCCGGGGGTCTTCTTGATTGACTCCAGTTGGCCGCGTTCGACTGGCTGGTTACGCAGCATGTTCAGCGGTAAAAAAGTAACCCTTCCCCAGGAACGCGATTTCAACAACTGAATGGCGGTCTTCGCATCTTCGGGGTCCCGGACCACCACGTTCTCCAGACTCCTCCCGGCCGCGGCTTCCACTGCGGTCTCCAAGCCGGGTGGCACCTCGATCAGGTCGGTCATTACCCCCAAAAACCCCGGGATTAACTTATTGTTACTATGGATCGCATTCAACAAGCGACGGACTCCTTCGGAAAGACCGGTGTGAGAATGAATGCTGTTCTCCAGGGTAAGTACCTGCTGCTGCAGTTCCCTAACCCCGGCTGACAGTGAGACAATCCTCTTTTCCAGTTCGGTTGTTTCCAGGGCCATACTTCTTCTCTCGGACTCCAACCTGTTTTTTTCCCGATTTAATCCCTGGAGAGCCGTTTCACCTTCCTTCAGACCTTGCTCCAGGGCGTCCCGCGTCTCCTGCCAGGTCATGATCTGCTGCTGCCGGTATTGGTACTCGGTTTTGCCCAGTTCCAGCTTTTCCCGATTCTTACGCAGGTGCTCCTCTTTTTCCCGAACCTGGTTCTTGTAGTTTGATTCCAGGCTCAGCAGGTCAATCAATTGAGTCTTCAAAGCCTCCAGCCGGATCCCGGACTGGTTCCACTGTTCTTCGATGGTCTTGATATCCCGACCGATAGCGTCGGCTTCCTGACTCTTTTCTCGCAGTTCTGTCTCCTTGGCGGCCAGTTCCGCAGCTGACACCGCAAGGTCCCGTTCCAGCTTGTCCATAGTCTCGCCTTGCTTGGTGATGTNNGAGCCGCTCCCGGGCATGGTCAATCCTCTCCCGGGAAAGCCGGGTCTCATTCTCCTGCTGATTAAGACTGGTGGTCAGCTGATACTTCCTCTCTTTGGCGGCTGCAGTCTGTTCACGCAGGTCCGTCAGGAGCCTCTCGATCTCCTGGAGTTTCTGTTCTTCCTCGTCTTTCAGGTGCCCGGCCTCCTCAAGCTGGTCAGTGAGCTCCTTTAAATCCCGCTCCCGGGACCTCATTTCCCGGTTAAACAGGAACAGATCATAGGCCAGGACCTTTCTTTCCAGAGCATTTTTCTCCGAGTTTAACTCCAGGAACACCAGAGCTTTCTTGGCCTTCTCCTCCAGTTCAGTTACCCGCAGGCGAACCTCACCGAGAATATCCTCCAGCCGGATCAGATCCTGGGACGAGGTCTGCAGCTTGGCAGTCGCCTCATCCTTTTTCTGACGGTAACCGCTTAAACCCGCCGCCTCCTCCACCAACAACCGACGGTCAAAAGGCTTGGCATCCAGCACCTGTTCCAGCTCACCCTGCCCAATGATGGCGTATCCTCTCTTCCCCAGTCCAGTGCCGGCGAATAGGCTATGTATATCCTTCAAGCGAACCTCACTGAGGTTGATCAAAAACTCGCTGTCACCTGTGCGGTAGATGCGCCGGGTTATGTTAATCTCCGAATAATCACTGTTTATCAGGTGGTCCTGGTTATCCAGGGTCATGGAAACGGTCGCCATTCCCAGGGGTTTTTTCTTATCGGTACCGGTAAAGATGACATCTTCACCCCGCTGGCCGCGCAGATTACGGATATTGCCCTCACCCAGCACCCAGCGTATGGCATCGGCAATGTTACTCTTGCCACAGCCATTGGGACCTACTATAACATTGATACCAGGCCGAAAACCGATTTCAATACCCCGGGCAAACGATTTAAAGCCCCTTAATTCCAGGCGTTTGAGATGCATAAATACCTCGCGTAGACTTCTGCCTCACCTGGCTAATCCCAGGTGCGCTATTTATGGCGAACCAACCGATGTTGGTCAATATCTTCATTTTACTCGATTGAAAAAACGAATCATCAGTAATAATAGGGGTGATTTCCGTCAAAATAATCAGGTCCGGGACAATTACCCTTGATATCTCCTATCCTTGGGACTGACTATCACCCGCCTGATGTTTGGAAACTATTATACTTGAACTGCCGTCCGGTCAAAAGAAAAACTGCTAATACTAGCAGCCCTTCAATCTCTTAAAAAATATTTGATTTATCTTGGCTCAATCAAAAATTTGATTGCCGTCCTGGTCTCATTATCAATATCTATCTCCACAAACGCCGGAATCATTATCAGATCAATTCCATTGGGGGCTACAAATCCCCTGGTGATCGCAATGGCCTTAATCGCTTGATTAACAGCACCCGCTCCGACTGCCTGGACTTCCGCTCTCCCATATTCCCTCAAAACCGCGGTCAATGCACCGGCCACTGATTTAGGGCTTGAAGTAGCAGATACCTTTAATACTTCCACTGTTATTCCCCCTCATGCTGTATTCAAAACATGGTCCGTGTAACTCAGGTCACAGGAAACTTTGCCGCGATAAAACCAGTTGGGGAACCTCCCGATGCCATTGTCCGACTCCTACCCAAGCCTGTTCTGACCCTTCTCTTCCTATCACCTCAAGCTGTTCCAATTGAAATCTGGCTGCCAGAGCTTGAAGGTTTCGACGTTTTTGGCCAATCATCTTGGAAAGGTCTCGCTTATTTACATAAATCTTAAGCCGGTTCGTCACCTCACTTTCCATGAAACGATTAATGAGCAGGATGGCCTGCCACTTGAAGAGCTCACTCTGCACCAATTCTCCAAATCCCGGATGAAATGGCCCGGCAATAATTTCCCCGGACCTCTGAAGCTCAGGAGTTGGTTGCAGTCCCATTCTTATTATCTTTATACCAGCTTTTTCAAGTTGGGTCAACATTAAAAGGGCGGTTTGTACGGCTTCCCACAGCGACAGGGGCTTATACTTGCCCTGGTAGTATAGTCTGGCCAGCGGTGTTCCCTTGAGTACAAGGGTAGGGTAAATTCTGGCCAGGTCTGGTCTGATTCCAATCACCCGGTCCACAGTATCCAGTTCCTTGGACAGATCTGAACCAGGCAGGCCGATCATCAATTGATGTCCCAGGGTCAGGCCCTTTTGTTTGATCAATGCTGATACTTCTCCGACCAGGGAGACATCATAATCGCGTCCCGAGGCCTTCAGGACTTCCTGGTCAAGGGACTGCACCCCCAGTTCAATGGTCTTTACACCAAAACCGGACAGCCTGTCTATTAACGCTGTGTCAATAGCGTCCGGTCTGGTAGATACCCGGATGCTTTTTACCCGGCCACTATTGATGAATGGCTGGACCGATTGCAGGTAATACTCCTGTTGTTCCCAGGGGAGAGCGGTAAAACTCCCTCCATAGAAGGCAACTTCACAAGGTACATCCGGCGGGAGGCTTTGCAGCCAGTCCTCAATGGTCCTGGTAACCTCATGGTGATCAGGACCGGACCGGTGCCCGGTAATGGTCTTCTGGTTGCAGAATACACAGTTGGATGTACAGCCCTGGTGGGGGATAAAGAAGCTTATTATCACGTGGTCCTTCACTTGGAGAATTCCTTTAAGGCCTCTTCGGCCGCCTTTTGTTCGGCCTCTTTCTTAGTCTTTCCCACCCCGGTGGCTAATAAGCGGGATTGAAAGGATACCCCAGCCACGAAGGTTCGGTCATGGGCTGGACCACTCTCCTTCAATATTTCATAGGTAACATTCTCCCGGCTGGTGCTCTGGACCAGTTCCTGCAGACGGGACTTGAAATCATAGAAGTCGCCATCAGCTACAGCATCTATATCCTTTTGCATGTGTTTAAGGACAAACGACTCGGTATATTCCAGTCCCTGGTCCAGAAACAGGGCTCCAATTACCGCTTCCAGGGCATCCGCGAGTATCGAATTCCGGTTTCGGCCACCCGAGTTTTCTTCACCCCGCCCCAGGATCAGGTAATCGCCCGTGTTCAACGCGCGCGCAAACTTGGCCAGGTATCGTTCACAAACCACCTTGGCCCTGATCTTGGTCAAAACCCCTTCCGGTTGGTTCGGAAAAGCTATGTAAAGGTACCTGGCCACCACCAGATTGAGTACCGCATCCCCCAGGAATTCCAGGCGTTGATTGTTCTCCACCATTCCCTGTTCCTGTGCGTATGAGGGATGGGTTAACGCTGTAACCAGAAGATTCACATCAGAAATCCTTATCTGGATGGTCTTCGCAAAACCGGTTGCACTATCAGACATGTTTCACCCCTTACTTGGCACTGATCACCTGGTAGAGGGCCTTAATCAGTGCACCCATGGTCTTGTAATCCTCCAGATTATCCTCGGGGAACTCAACATCATAAATATCCTCCAGGGCCATCAGCATCTCCACAATATCGATGGAATCCGCGTCAATTTCCTCGAAAGTTGTGTCCCAGGCAATCGATTCCGGTGCCATCCCCAGCTGTTCCGCCAGTATCTTGCGGGCTTGCTCAAAAAACTCTTCCACCAAAGGTCACCTCCTTCAGATATCAAGGTTTCATATCATGATAATTACCAACCCATTTTCCAGTGGGTTTAATTTCTAATCACTGCCAGACTCCGGTTAAGGCTTGCTACCATGTCATGGGAGACACACCGACGGGCCTGGAGTATCCCGTTATAAACCGCGTCNNATGACAAACAATGCTTACCCCGTTTACCCCCAGGAGCGGTGCTCCTCCTATCTGAGTATAATCAAGGTCCCGCAGCAATGGCTGGGGATCGACCCCCACGTCCAGGAGGCGTTTCATGATCTCTGACAACAGACCTTCCATAACCTTAATTATTGTATTCCCAAAAAAACCGTCACATACCATTACATCGGCACGTCCGTTGAAAAGATCTCGCCCTTCGACATTGCCGACGAAGTTAAGTCCTTCTAAGGTCTTAAGCCTGGCATGTGCGGCCAGGGTCACCTGGTTTCCCTTGGTCTCCTCCTCACCATTGCTGAGCAGACCCACTCGGGGGTCGGCAATGCCCAGGGCCACCTCAGCATAAGCCCGGCCCATCAAGGCAAACTGTACCAGCTGTTCAGGCTTTACATCAACATTGGCCCCAACATCCAGCAAGACTGTATGGCCATCATACCTGGGTATAAGCGACCCAATGGCCGGTCGATCGATTCCATCAAAACGACCCCAGCCAAAGATGGCTGCTGCCATCTGGGCACCAGTGTTGCCGCATGAAACCACAGCCTCGGCCTGTCCCATTTTAACCAGCATGGTAGAGACCATAATCGACGAATCTTTTTTCCTCTTGAGCGCCAGGGCCGGATGCTCGTTCATCTCGATCACCTGGCTGGCATGGTGTATGCTGATACCCTTACCTGACCAGTTACACCGCTTCAGCTCCTCCGTTAGCACCTCCTGATCGCCTACCAGTACCAGTTCGGTGTCCTCCAGGTAAGCCGCTGCCTTAACGCTCCCTTTTACAATTTCGTGTGGGGCATGGTCGCCGCCCATTGCATCAACGGCAATCCTCATCCTAAAACCCCCCTTAAATAAAAAGTAAGCTAACAGCCCAAAATGACTCTTACCTTACTTTTCTGACAATGCTTTAATTGGTGACTTCTCTTCCTTTATAATATCCGCATTTCTGGCACACGCGATGAGGCATCTTAAGTTCATGGCACTGCGGACAGGCAACCAAACTGGGGCTTTCAAGTTTGGCCCAGATGGAACGGCGCTTGTTTTTGCGGGACTTGGACTGCCTTCTCTGTGGTACTCCCATTTTAAACCTCCTTCCCCATTAAAGCATTTTCTTCAGTGCTTCCCATCTGGGATCGATCTCCTTCTCCTGGCAGTGGCATTCGGCCAGGTTCAGATCCTGACCACAGATGGAGCACAGACCCTTGCATTCCTGCGAACACAGGGTCGTTATTGGCAAACTCAGCAAGATAGTTTCAATTATAACAGGTTCAATGTCCACCTGGGGTTCAACGAAATATACGAAGGTTTCTTCGTTCTTAAAAAACGCGCGATTGTCCTCCGAACAAAACTCGACGGTAAAAGGAAGTTCAACCTCTCGCTCAAACCGGTTCAGACAGCGATCACACTCTAATTCCATCCGAGCTTTGATTTCACCCTTGCCCACCATCAGCCTTCCGGTATTGGTGACCTCAAGATCAACCATCGCCTGATCCAGAAGATGGACACCCTTCGCTATCTCTACGTTCCCGTACAGCTTCTCCAGGTGAAATCTCTCGGTCTCTTTGGGATGAAGTTTAAGCCAGGACAGATCAACCCTCATTCTGAACACTCCAGTAAAAATGCCAGATTAATTATAGTCTGGCAGTATTATTATTGTCAAGAAAGGCCTGTTAACATACTGCACCCCTGGTTCGACCCCTCATTGCTCGAAACCATTGAACGGAATCGTTCCAGAAAGCCATGGCCCCGGCTATAACGTCATTTGTGAAAGCCGAGGTTTTACCTGACTATGCTTTGGCCGCATCCCCATACCTTCAGTTTACCAACCAAAAGTGCTGTAGTCATGATAGCAGTAATTGAAACGGAAAAGCCAACTTTGGCTGGCCCAATGATGGCCTCCTCGTTTTATTGTTTCAAAAAAAAGGCGGGCCATGCCCGCCTCTTTCATCCCCTATTTCTGCGAGAGGCGCAGGGTGTCCCGGGCAATAACCAACTCTTCGTTGGTAGGTATGACGAAGATCCGAACCCTGGAGTCGTCGGTCGCCACGTCAACCTCTTTGCCCCGGACCTTGTTCTTGGCCGGGTCCATCTTAATACCCAGGTAATCAAGGTCCTGGCAGATGGCTTCCCGAGTATCAATACCGTTTTCGCCAACCCCGGCGGTGAATACCAGGCAGTCACAGCCATTGAGCTGTGCTACATAATTGCCGATATAACTCTTAACCCGGGTATGATAAACATCCAGGGCCAGTTGAGCCCGCTTGTTACCGGAAGCAGCAGCTTCAATAACGTCGCGCAGGTCATTGGAAACCCCGGACAGTCCCAACATTCCGGATNNGCCTCATCGGAGTTCATGTTCAACTTCTCCATGAGGAAGAAAACGATCGCCGGGTCGATGTCGCCACAACGGGTGCCCATTACCAGACCTTCCAACGGGGTGTAACCCATGGAGGTGTCCACCACGCGCCCATCCTTGATTGCGGCCATGCTGCCGCCGTTGCCCAGGTGCAGGGTAATTATCTTGCACTCTTCGAACGGCTTGCCTAACATTTCTGCCGCGCGGTGGGATACGTAATAGTGGGAAGTACCATGGAATCCGTATCTTCTTACCTTATACTTCTCATATACTTCGTAGGGCAGTGCATACATGAAGTTTTCCGCTTTCATGGTCTGGTGGAATGCGGTGTCAAAAACGGCCACATGAGGAACATTGGGCATCAGTTCCTGACAGGCCTCGATTCCCATCAGGTTGGGAGGATTGTGCAAGGGAGCAATGTCGAAGCATTCCCGTACTACCTGTTTGACCTTGTCATCGATCACCACGGAATCGGCAAAGCTTTCTCCGCCATGTACTACCCGGTGCCCGACCGCCCCGATATCAGACATGTTTTGGATTACACCGTATTCCGCATTGACCAGAACCTCCAACACCAGTTTCATGCCTTCGGTATGGTCCGGCAGATCTCTCTTGATCACTACTTCATCTTTTCCGGTGGGTTCGTGCTTCAAGGTCGTCCCCGGGATACCAACCCGGTCAACCAGGCCTTTGGCCAGGACCGCTTCGTTGGTCATGTCGAAAACCTGGTACTTGATTGATGAGCTTCCGCAGTTTACTACTAGTACCTTCATCTTTTTAGATAACCTCCTCAAGATCATATAATGCGAGAATAAAAAGTCTTAAGTGGCCAGCGTTCAAGCAAGCCCTGCCCGCCACACCGGGAGGGCTTGATATTTAGGCGCGAACCGCAGTCATGGCAACTACGTTAATGACATCCTCCACACTGCAACCCCGTGAAAGGTCATTAACTGGTTTGGCCATACCCTGGAGTATAGGTCCAATCGCCTCTGCCTTGGCCAGTCTCTGTACCAGTTTATATCCTATGTTACCAGCCTGCAGGTCCGGGAATACCAGGACATTACACTTTCCTGCTGCGGCGCTGCCGGGGGCCTTGGATTGTCCCACCTTGGCAACCAGAGCAGCATCGGCCTGGAATTCACCGTCTATCGGCAGTTCAGGCCATCTTGACTTGGCGATTTCGGTGGCTTTGATCACCTTGTCGACCAGTTCATGGCTGGCACTGCCTTTGGTGGAGAAGGAAAGCATCCCCACTACAGGTTCTTTTATGCCGCACAGGCTGCGGGCAGTTTCCGCCGAGGCAAATGCAAACTCGGCCAGCTGTTCGGCAGTGGGATTGGGGGTAACCGCACAGTCGGCAAAGACCATTATGCCATTGTCACCCAATTCACAGTTGGGGACGATCATAATGAAAGCTCCGGAGACGGCTGACATTCCAGGCGCGGTTTTAATGATCTGCAGTGCGGGCCGCAGAACGTCTCCCGTGGTATTGATAGCCCCGGCAACTTCACCATCGGCTTTGCCGGTCTTGACCATCATGGATCCAAAGTACAGGGGATCGAGTAAAAGCTGCTGCGCCTTTTCCGGGGTCATGCCTTTCGCCTTACGCATCTCATAGAACATCTCTACAAAATCAGCATAGAAGGGTGCCTGGGCCGGGTTGATGATTTCCACACCACCGATGTCTGCGCCCACCTGTTGCGCCTTGGCCTTGACAGCACCTTCTTCCCCGATCAGGATCGGATTGGCGATTTTCTCCTTAACCAGGGTTTCGACCGCCTTCAGGGTTCTTTCTTCTGTTCCCTCAGGCAGAACAATGGTTTTAAATTTTTCCTGGGCTTTCTGTCTAATCTGTTCAAGCAGGGTCATTGAATAAATTGCCTCCTTTTTTGTTTTATTATCTACCAGGCACCGCTGGCGCACAGCCTTTTCCTTCCATTGCTAATACTATCACAAGCGATAAGCAAGGAAAATAATTACTGTTATTTTGTGCTAGAATTAATTTATCCTGCCCATGGAGGATCACGTTGTCAGTCATCGGAATTATTGCTGAGTACAACCCATTACATAACGGTCATGTCCACCATATCAGGAACTCCCGCCGATTGGTCGGGGCTGACGGGGTAATCTGTGTTATGAGCGGCAGTTTCACCCAGCGGGGGGAACCTGCTTTGGTAAATAAGTGGGCGAGGGCCCAGATGGCACTTATGGCCGGTGCCGACCTGGTTTTTGAGCTGCCATTTGTGTTTGCAGCCCGCAGCGCTTCCCATTTTGCCTGGGGCGGTGTTTCCCTGCTCCAAAAGACCGGGGTTACAACCCACATTAGCTTTGGGAGCGANNATCGCCCCCCTTCAGCAGGTGGCGCAAATTCTCCACCACGAACCCCCGGAATTTGTCCGTGAGCTCAGGTCCCAACTCAAGAAGGGTAACTCCTATCCTCAGGCCCGTGCGTACGCACTTAACGATTATATCCGTTCCTCCAGAATGGCCTCTGGCCAAGACTGGCAGGCAATACTCAATCTTCCTAACAACATCCTGGCCATCGAGTATCTGCGAGCGCTGCTTAAGTTGAAATCCACCATGATACCCGTGACCATTCCCCGCATCGGACAGGGATANNAAACAGGCAATGCCGAGTTCGCCAGCGCCACCGCTATCCGTGACCAGATTGCCGAGGGCCTCCCACTAGACGAGATCAAGGGTCTGCCCCGGTACAGCAGAGACATCCTCAGGCAAGAGTTTGCCCAGGGCTCAGGTCCGGTGTCGGCTCAGTCAATGTTCAAGCTCATTCGCTTTGCACTCAGCCGTAGCGATACCGACGAGTTGCGTCAGATCTACGATGTTGGCGAAGGCCTGGAAAACCGCATTCAAAAGACCGCACCATTATGTAGTAGTCGCGAAGAACTGATCGCCGCCATCAAAACCCGTCGTTACAGTTATACCCGGATAAGTCGGATTCTGCTCTACATTCTGCTGCAGTTTACTCAAGACCTGGCTGCTGTATTTGATGAAAAAGGGCCTCAATATCTCCGTCTTTTAGGTTTTTCGCCACAAGGCCAAAAAATCCTGCACGATATGAAAGCTATTTCGTCAATCCCGGTGATTACAAAATTGGGAAGACATCCCTTTGGGAGCGATCCGGTGTTATCCAGGATGATGGCTTTTGACTGCCTGGCTACCGACCTCCGGGCTTTGATACAGCCCAGTCCCGGCCGGGGGCGTCTGGACTTTGTCCGTTCACCGGTTCAGATGCCAGGGTGATGACAAGCAGTATCACCATCTTACCAACTTCTGATTACTCGGTATACTTAAGAAGGTTCAAACCGTCAGCCGAGGTTCCTCGTTGGTGGTGTGAGTTTCCTTTGACCCTGACAACCCCAGGGCCGACCTGATCTCATCCAGTTTGGCTTCCGCACACTCCCGGCCGATGGTGATGCACTCTTCGGCCCGGTTAAACTCGCTGGATTTTATGTTGCCTAACCGCGGCTGGATCAACACCGTGGCCTGGTGCCGTGTGACCTGGTGAAAGATCTGACGTTCCAGGATCTCCACCGCCT
>DCTH01000124.1:0-992 GCA_002329495.1 Syntrophothermus sp. UBA1445
ATCCGCCGGTGTATCGAGCAGGGATTCGGGGATGAATCCCCCTGAGTTTCCTCCAATTTGAACCGCTTTGAATTGCTTGCCCCCGGGAATCCCTCCGCCAAAGCCAAAGATAATTTCCCTGATGGTAGTGTCGGTCGGTAGTTCAACAAAGGTCTTGTTGACGACATCACCGGTCAGGGTAAAAATCTTGGTTCCAGGGTAGTTGGCAGCTCCGATCGATTTGAACCAATCAGCACCCTTCTCGGNNAGGTTTCGACGTTGTTCACCACCGTCGGTTGGCCCCAGAGTCCGGCAACTCCAGGATAGGGCGGCTTGTAGCGGGGTTCACCGCGCCGGCCCTCAATGGATTCTATCAGGGCGGTCTCTTCCCCACAGACATAAGCCCCGGCGCCCATGCGCACTTCGATATCAAAATTCTCAAGCAGTCCTTTATCCCGGGCCTGGGCAATTGCCTGTTTGAGAATATCTGTCACATAGGGGTACTCTCCGCGACAGTAGATATATCCTTTAGTGGCGCCCACCGCATAGGCACAGATAGCCATGCCTTCCAGCAGGCTATGGGGATCAGATTCCATTATAATCCGGTCTTTATACGTACCGGGCTCACCCTCGTCGGCATTGCACAGTACATACTTTTGGTCGGCAAAGGCCTGGTAGACAAAACTCCACTTCTGACCTGCATTAAACCCGGCACCTCCCCGTCCCCGCAGGAAGGATCTTTTAACCTCCTCGATAACCGACAATTGCCCCATTCCCCGGGCCTTTTCCAGTGATTTATACCCTCCGGTGCCGAGGTATTCTTCAATTTTCAGCGGATCGATGAGGCCATAATTACGAAGTACGATTCTGGTTTCTTCTGCCATCAGGGTTACCTCCCTTCATTACTGTAATTGGGACAAGATGCCGGGTATCTGGTCGGCCGTGATGTCCCTAAATGGTTGGCAGTTTATCGTGATAACCGGGGTCGCCTGACACTGTCCCACACACTCAGT
>DCTH01000124.1:1001-6360 GCA_002329495.1 Syntrophothermus sp. UBA1445
AGCCGCACCGGCTATGTGACAGGGGGAACTTTCACAAAGCCTTATAACATACCGACCTCTTTTCCCAATCTTAAAATACGAATAGAAGGTCGCTACCCCGTGTGCTTCGGCCACGGGTATTGCAAAAACTTTTGCAGCCTCGGTAATTGCTTCTTCTGGTATAAAACTGAACTCTTTCTGAATCGCATGGTAAACCTCAATAAGACCACCCGGGAGGTCTTTATACTGGTTGATGATGGAGTTGATTTCAGCCACACTCAACACCTCCTTTCTACCATGATAATAATTGAGTTGCCTCAATAAATTGCTAATGACATATATGTCAGATGTCCTGGGTTGTAGTACGTCACAGGAAACCAATATCTTATGTTTTTTTCTACAGAATATAATGTAAGTCCTTTTTTACTAGCCACCACAAATTATAGATATTCCAAACGGTTATATAGATTTATTTCATGCTTGTGAAAAAAATCGCTAAATAGTACAATAATAATAACGAATAGGAATACCGTTATTTTACAATACCATGCCAGTTGAAGGCATAACCCGTGGTATGGCCGACGTCCAATAATTGAATGTGACCTGAGGGAAGGATGTTTCTGACCAGAGGGTCGGTGAAATTAACTGCCTGTGAACAAGGTTTTAGCTGAGTTTAAGGGGGAGGTGTGATATCGATGTACATAAAAAGCTTACTCTGGAGCGAACACAGGGTAAGCTTTTATTTTTCGGGAGGTGCGATGAATGTCAAGTCGTTTGGGAGTTATTGGAGTAGTGATAGAGGACATGGAGGTGGTTTCCCGGGTAAACCAGATACTCTCGGATCATTCCCCGATTATTGTAGGACGTATGGGGATCCCCTATCGTCAACGAGGGGTCTCCGTGATTTCGTTGATTATTGATGGCAGTACTGACGAGATAGGATCATTGACCGGTAAGCTGGGGGCTCTGAAAGGTGTCAGCGTGAAAAGTGCCTTGACTGCCAAATAATATATCCAACAATGGAGGTTACCTGATGCGGTACTATGAACTACTGCAGGACCCGGATCAAGCCGTGGTCCAAAAACAATTGATCGGCCTCCTGACTGATCATTGTCCTCAGGTTCTGGAAGATCTGAGGCAGGAAGCCGATGAGATCCGCCACCGGTCGGTGGGGGATACAGTTCATGTCCGCGGCATCATTGAATTCTCCAACTACTGCATCCGGAGTTGCCGCTATTGCGGTTTGAACCGTGGGAATAACCAGGTACAGCGTTACCGGATTCCTCCGGACGAGATTGTTAAGACCGCCCGGGAGGCTGCGGCCATGGGGCTCAAAACCATAGTCCTGCAATCAGGGGATGACTTTTACTACACCCGGGAAGTGATAGCGGATATGGTTCGCGAGATAAAAAAGACCGGTGTAGCAGTCACCCTGTCCGTCGGCGAAAGGCCCCGGGATGACTACCGGGCGTGGCGTGAGGCCGGTGCTGACAGGTATCTGCTTAAATTTGAAACCTCGGATGCCGGGCTTTACGAAGCTCTCCATCCGGGCACCAGGCTTGACATCCGGCTCAGGTGTCTGGAGGATTTAAGAGATCTTGGCTATCAGGTAGGCTCCGGCTTTATGATCGGGTTGCCGGGGCAGACACCTGAGATACTGGCGGGTGATCTGATGCTGATGAGATCTCTGGTGTTGGAGATGGCGGGAGTGGGACCGTTTATACCCCATCCGGGAACCCCTCTGGGTCAGGATTCAGCGGGAGAGGTAAACCTGGCTCTGAAAATCCTGGCACTCAGCCGATTGCTGCTGCCCTGGGCCCATCTGCCGGCTACCACCGCCCTGTCCAGTCTGGAGAAAGACGGCCGGCGGCTGGGACTGACCGGCGGAGCCAACGTATTGATGCCTAATATAACCCCCCCGGAGTATCGTCGGCTCTACGAGATCTACCCTCACAAGGCCGAGGTAAAAGACAGTTCCCGGGAGTTGTATCAGGCCACACTGGAGCTTATTAAAGAACTGGGCCGGGAGGTGGCCTTGGATCCGGGGCACGGGCTGTCACCAGCGACCAGGTTAATGTTAAGGGAGGAATTGTAATATGACGTACCAAGCAGTTAACTTTATAAATGATCAAGAGATATGGGCTTTGCTTGATGCTAACCGTAACCTGCCCCATGAAAAGATCGAGGCCATTATTGACAAGGCCAGCCTGGCCAAAGGTCTGGAACCGTGGGAAGTGGCGGCCCTGATCCAGGTTGAAGACCAGAGGCTCTTGCAGAAAATGTTCACCATCGCTCGTCAGGTGAAAGAGAAGATCTACGGCAAGCGCATGGTCTTTTTTGCCCCGCTTTACATCAGCAACTACTGCGTTAATGAATGCGCTTACTGCGGTTATCACAAATCCAATACGGAAATGGCCCGCCGCAAGCTGGCCATGGATGAGATAGCCCGGGAAGTCAGGGTGCTGGAAGAAATGGGTCATAAGCGCATTGCGCTGGAAGCGGGAGAGGACCCCAGGAATAATCCGATCGAGTACATCCTGGAGGCCATGAAAACAATTTACAGCGTTCAGGAGAAGCATGGCAATATCCGGAGAATCAACGTGAACATCGCGGCTACTACGGTTGAGAATTACCGCAAGCTTAAGGAAGCGGGTATCGGTACTTATGTGCTGTTTCAGGAGACCTACCATAAAGAAACCTATGAGAAGCTGCACCGATCAGGCCCCAAGGCCGATTATTTGTGGCACCTCACCGCTATGGACCGGGCCATGGAAGGCGGCATTGATGACGTAGGTCTGGGAGTTCTGTTCGGGCTTTATGACTATCGTTTTGAGGTGATGGGACTTCTGATGCACAGCCTGCATCTGGAAGAGGCGTTCGGGGTAGGTTGCCATACGATTTCCGTTCCCAGAATACGGCCGGCGGACGGGGTTGACCTTAACAGTTTCCCGTATCTGGTACCGGATGATGCCTTCCGGAAGATTATTGCGGTTATCCGGCTGGCGGTGCCCTATACCGGTATGTTGATGTCGACCCGGGAGCAACCCGGGTATCGCGACGAGTTATTCGCCCTGGGCATCAGCCAGATAAGCGCTGGCTCCTGCGTGGGAGTTGGCGGTTATTACGAGGAGCAGGCGGAAGTCAAGCGACCGAATACGGCTCAGTTCCAGGTCGAGGATGAACGTACCCCCGAGGAGTTGATCCATAACCTGTGCTGCAGTGGTTACATCCCCAGTTACTGCACCGCCTGTTATCGCAGCGGACGCACCGGGGACCGTTTTATGGCCCTGGCCAAGACGGGCCAGATAGTTAATGTCTGTCAGCCCAACGCGATTCTGACCTTCAAGGAGTACCTGGAGGATTATGCTGGCCCGGAAAATAGGGCCCTGGGGGAAAAGGTGATTGAGGAACACCTGCAGCAGATCACCAACGAGAAGGTCAGAGCCAGGACCAGAGAATACCTGAAGTTGATTGAGGAAGGGCGACGCGATCTTTATTTCTAGCACGAAATGAGGTGAAGACATGCAGGATACCCCGAAAAGCAACCGTCTGCATATCGCGATTGTGGGAAGACGCAATGGCGGAAAGTCCAGTTTGATTAATGCCCTGACCAACCAGGATATTGCTCTGGTTTCCGATATCCCAGGAACGACCACCGACCCGGTCTTTAAAGCCATGGAGATACTGCCCATCGGTCCCTGCATGATTATTGATACCGCTGGGCTTGATGATACCGGTGATTTAGGGGAACTGCGCATCAGGAAGACCAAAGAGGTGTTTAACCAGACTGATCTGGCGATACTGGTCATCGATCCCCTGGTGGGAGTAACCGCATCTGATATTGAGATTAAACGGGAAATCGAAAGCCGCAAGATTCCTCTGGTCGGGGTGGTCAACAAGTCGGATCTGGTTGATATTGATCTTGGCGTAATGGAAAAACAACTGGGGCTGGCCTTGATAAAAGTGAGTGCAGCCACCGGAAGAGGTATTGATGATCTTAAAGAGCGGATCATACAGGAGGCACCCCTCGATTTCGAAGAACCGTATATTGTGGGTGATTTGATTCGACCAGGTGATTTCTGCGTCCTGGTGGTTCCTATTGATTCAGCCGCACCAAAGGGACGGCTTATCCTGCCGCAGGTGCAAACCATCCGGGATATCCTCGACCATGCTGGAGTTTCCATAGTGGTTCGGGATACAGAATTACGGGAAGCCTTGAATAAGCTGGCCGAAAAACCGAAAATAGTAATAACCGATTCCCAGGCTTTTGCCAGGGTAGCTGCGGATACTCCGGATGATGTCGGGATGACCTCCTTTTCCATCCTCTATGCCCGGTACAAGGGGGATCTCGCGGAGCTTATCCAGGGAGCCAAAGCCATAAGATCCTTGCAACCCGGTGATAAGGTGTTGATCGCGGAAGCCTGTACCCATCACCGCCAGGCCGATGATATCGGAAAGTATCAGATTCCACGCTGGCTTAAGCAACAGGTGGGGGAAGGCCTCGATATTCAGTGGTCGAGCGGTATGGGCTATCCCGAAAACCTGGAAGAGTTTAAACTCATTATTCACTGTGGCGCCTGTATGATTAACCGCCGCCAGATGCTTTCCCGCATCCGCATGGCCCGGCAGAAGGGTGTTCCCATAGTAAATTACGGAGTATTCCTGGCTTACGCGAATGGCATCCTGGACCGGGCGTTAAAACCATTCCCTGAAGCCGACCGGGCTTTCCGGGAATAAACAGCTATTTTTAAATTTGGGAGGTTTTTAGACATGTATTGGGAAAAACCGGGTCCGGCGAATACTGAGAACACAATTAATCTGGCGATCAAACGGGGACAGGAACTTGGCCTCAAACACATAGTAGTGGCATCCTGTTCGGGAGATACGGCCCTCAAACTGGTTGACCGGGGATTTGACCTCACCTGCGTAACCCACCATGTTGGTTTTTCCGGTCCCGGCCAGGATGAGATGTCAAAAGAAATCAGGCAAAAGCTGTCCGGTCTGGGGGTAAAGGTCTTAACCTCCTCCCATCTCCTGGCCGGGGTTGACCGCGCAGTGCGGAATCATTTTGGAGGGGTTTACCCGGCTGAGATTATAGCTCAGACACTGAGGATGTTTGGGCAGGGCGTCAAGGTGGGTATTGAGATAGCTTCCATGGCCAAGGATGCTGGAATGATACCCCATGACACTGAGGTTATATCCATTGCCGGAACGGTGAGTGGCGCGGATTCCGCCATCGTTGTAATGCCGGCTCACTCCAACCACTTCTGGGAAACCCAGGTTAGAGAGATTATCTGTATGCCGAGGATCAAGAAGTAGGACTTAAGGAAATCGCCTCCGTCGTTAGCAAAAGGTAACAGTTCCGTGATTTCATATTTCA
>DCTH01000119.1 GCA_002329495.1 Syntrophothermus sp. UBA1445
CAACCATGTCAATAAAGGGAACTCCTACACTTCTGGGCTTCAGTCTGCCGAACGGAGTACTTAAGGCCAGGGCCGCCGTTTCACTCATTCCGTAACCCTCGAAGAAGTTAAAATCGTTTTGCCGGCATTTGTTTATCAATTCTACGGGTGCCGGAGCTGCTCCCGAACCGGTGTAGACAAACTTATCATGCCAATCAATCTCCTTCATCCGGGGATTGTAGAACAAGGCCTGTATCATGGTCGGTACCGCCGGCCAGTATACGAATTTTTCAAATTTCTCAATGGTGTCAAACACCTCATTAATTTCAAATCTGGGCAAAATCACCTGGGTGGTGGTGTTGAAGGCACCATAACAGATACAGCAGACCTCACCATAAACATGAGAAAAAGGAAGAATGCTTAATACATACTTCGCCTCAATTGGTGTACGATCCATCATATCCTTGGTCCAAAGAACGACATTCATTGCTGCGGCGGTAATGTTGTACTGGGTCAGGACTGCACCCTTGGGGATGCCGGTGGTCCCCCCAGTGTACTGGATTACCGCAGGATCATCGTACTGAATGTCAACTATGGGAGGCATCCATCTCTGATCGGTCTCCAGAATCTGTGAGAAATGAAGCCAGCCTTCTTCCAGGCCTAGATCTTCGGAGGTGCTGACTGGAACATTAGGCATGAAATCCGACAGTTTGGTGACGATGATAGTAGGGATTTTCGCCTCTTTATTCAACTCTTTTATTACCGGAACCAGTGGATCATAAGTTACAAGGCCGCTCATATCCGCATCTGCAAACAGAAACTTCAGCTCTTCCGCTGTGTACAAGGGATTAAGGTTGACCACGATGGCTCCGGACATAAGGATTGCCCAATATGCAATCGTGAACTGTGGGCAGTTGGGCATCAGAATACCAATCCGATCACCCTTCTTTATCCCTCTTTCCACAAATATATTCGCCAGGTGACATACCATCTGGTATTGCTCGTAGAAGGTTATTTCGGCGCCGTAAAACCAGGTGGCAGCCTTTTTGGGGTGGTAGACAGCGGCATCGCGCAAAATATAGAATGCGGGATTCTTGGGATAATTGATGGTGGTGGGAGTCTTCCAGTTGTAACTTTTCAGCCAAAAACAACTTTCATAGATTGATGCCATTTCATTACCTCCACTAATATGTTGTAGTCAAAATTGATTGCCCCATACGGTCAGTGCTGTCCNNCTGAAACATCCCCCCTTTTGCAATGACTAGCATAAGACCCTGGGTTTAATATCTTTGTCCCCATTCAATTCAATTGCAATAGTTATGCCAGATAAGACTTAAGATTTTAATAATTCACGGAAACGCCAATTTTGCCTATTTGCTATGCAAAACAGTTATTGGTGGATGTATAATAGTGTTGTCGGAATCTCATTTTGAGACTTCAATATGTATTAGAGGTGTCAGACTGAGATCCCAATAAGGAGGTCACGATGCCGAAAAACACAGATGAGATGATCCGAATTTGGAAGTCATTACGTGATACCGGTGAATATGAGGNNTGAGGGGATAACTATTTCCCGGGAGATCCGCAATTCCTGGGAACGCAGCGCCAACTTCGGCGTTGATCCTTATAAGAAGCGCTGTGACGTGGTGCTTACTCAAGCCGATCTGAGAATACGGAGAGCCCATAACCGTTCTTTATTGGAGCCGGCCACAGTAATGATGGGAAATTTGAAAAAGTTCACAGAAGGATCAGGCTTCATTTTTACTTTGGCAGATAATCAGGGCTATATCCTGGCGCGGTCCGGGGATCGTGAATCAATCAATTATGCAGATAACGCAAATCTGATTGAAGGGGCCAACTGGTCGGAGCAGGTAATGGGAACCACATCGGGCTCGGTAGCTGGATTTACAGGCGAACCGGTCCAGCTCATCGGCTATGAGTACTATTGCTTGTTCCCCGGATTCTCGATCAGTTCTTCCTCTCCCATCTTCGGCCAGGAGGGAAATATAATTGGAATGCTCAGTGTGACTGGACCATATCACCCGGTTAACCGACATACCATGGGAATGGTAGTAGCGGCGGCCCGGACACTGGAAAGACAGATAGCCCTGCAAACCGCTCTCCAACAGAGTGAGATGGAAAACCTTTATAAAACAACGATTATGGATTCAATGTCTGATGGGGTTATCACCCTGGACCGAAAGGGTCGGGTAATCCACATGAATGCTTTGGCGGCTCAAAACCTGGGGATTGCCAAGCAAAATGTGGTGGACCATAAGCTTCAGGACCTGATGTCCCCCAATAATGAACTCTTCTTTTCAGCAATCTCCGATAACAAACAGCTTAATAAACCACTGGAGATCAGACGCCAGAATGATACCGTCAAATTGACGGTCAGTTGCACCCCCCTTACGGGCAAGAACGGCAAGACGTTAGGCACAGTGGTTATGCTACAACCCATACAGAAGTACAAACGTCTCATTGAAAAGGTGTCAGGTACCCGTGCCAAAATTACCTTTGATGATATCATTGGTCAGAGCAGTGAGTTTAAGTTTGCTCTGAGGCTGGCGCAAATCGCATCAAAATCAGATTCCAATGTGCTTTTGTTAGGCGAAAGTGGTGTGGGGAAGGAGATGTTCGCCCAGGCCATTCACAACGCCAGCGATCGCTGTAATGAGCCATTCTTTGCCATCAACTGTGCCGCTTTACCCCGAGAACTGATATCCAGCGAGTTGTTCGGCTACGAAGAGGGCGCTTTTACCGGAGCCCGCAAAGGAGGAAATCCGGGCAAATTTGAATTGGCCGACCAGGGAACGCTCTTTCTCGATGAGATCGGCGAAATGCCATTGGATATGCAGGGCACCCTCCTGCGGTTTTTGGAAGAGGGTAAAGTAATGCGCCTGGGAGGGTTGGAAAACATACCTGTCGATGTCCGCATTATCGCCGCAAGCAATAAGAACCTGATGGAATCAGTCAAGAAGNNAAGGGTCATTTTCGGCTGGACTTATATTACCGCCTTAAGGTTATTGACATAAAAATACCTTCCTTGCGTGAGAGACGAGACGATATACCGCTGCTGGTTGAACATTTCATTAAAATAATTGGACCCCGGTTGGGAAAGGTGATAACTGATGTTGATAATGAGGCAATGGACGGTTTGTTGGATTACAATTGGCCGGGCAATGTAAGAGAACTGAACAATGTCATTGAGCGAGCTATCAACCTGGCGGGGGGAAATGTGCTGACGTTAGATATACTGCCCTTTGAGATCAGAACGGGCACCCAGGAATCCCTTCCTCCGTGGGGAAAGAATTTAAACAAGAATGCTGTCGAAGAACGGCTCATCCGCAACTGCCTGCAGAAATATCACGGCAACCGGAATCTGGCGGCCAAAGAATTAGGTATTTCGCGAGCCACCATATTTCGTAAGATCAAGAAATACTCGATTAATTAGTTCCAAAAAAGAGACATGGCCAACTTAGTCAGCTGGCCATGTCCTGGTATCCTAACAATCCAAACTAAATCTTTTCACCACGTCGTTCAGCCTCTTCTGCTTTAAGGATCTTGCGCAGGATTTTGCCGGTGCCCCCTTTGGGCAGTTCCTTTCTGAATTCGATGGTTCGAGGGTACTTGTAAACCGACATCTGTTCCCGGGCCCAGGCAACCAACTCCTCTTCGGAGATCTTCCCCTCCCAATCAGGCCTCAGCACCACGAAGGCCTTGACGTCTTCGCCCCGGTAATCATGAGGAACACCTATTACAGCACATTCGCTTATCGCCGGGTGCTTATAAAGGTATTCTTCTACCTCGGCGGGGAATACACTGTAACCCGAGGCTTTGATCATTTCCTTCAATCGACCACATAGCCAGACGAAGCCGTCCTCATCTATCCTTGCTATATCCCCGGTTTTTACCCAACCGGGAGCCGGAAACGATTCGGCAGTGTCCTCTGGCTTGTTCCAGTATCCTACCGCTACGCTGTTATCATGGACCCAGAGCTCGCCTTCCTCTCCCATAGGCATATCCTTGTAATTGTCGGTCGGATCCACAATTCGAATATCGACTCCAGAGAAAGGAAGCCCAATGCTTCCAGGTTTGATCCACTTGGGTATCGTCTGAATTACTGTGGATACGGTTTCACTCATTCCGTAGCCCTCCGCCAAACGTATGCCCAGATTAAAATATTTCTGCTGGACAGCTTCCGGCAGAGGTGCACCGCCCATCCAGTACAATCTCCAGGTACTCAAGTCATAATTGGCAGCTTCAGGATGATTTATAAGGGCGATATTCATGGTAGTAATGGCAATAAAACTGGTGATCTTGTACCTTTCGAAAGCCTTCAAGGCAGTCAGCGGATCAAAACGGGCCAGAACCACAATGGTGCCGCCTGAATAAACCGGAGAAATCATATGACCGACCATTCCGGTGATATGAAACAGCGGTAATGCCGCCAGGTTAATGTCGTCCACCCGGGCTGCGTTGTGAGAGTACATGATAGCTTTCCACAAGATGTTCCGGTGTACCAGTATTGCGCCCTTGGGATAACCGGTAGTGCCAGAGGTATACTGAAGCTGAGCCACATCCTCCAGATCCAGCGGTTCAAGCTGCTCAATGGGATCGGCACTGATAAACTCCTGCCATTTGATGGCACCGGGGCAAGGTGGGTTATCAGCGACGATACCATCGGGAACTGGAAGTGTCGGCACTTCCGGCAGGTATTCACCAAGTGAGGTCACTACTACACCGCTCACGGAGGGAACCTGGTCACCGATGCTCTCGAATACATGATAAAGTCCATCCTCCATGATAACCACCTTGGCACCGCTATCATTCAATGCATACTGCAGTTCACCCTGCTTAAACATGGGGCTGCCGGGAACCACTATAGCCCCGATTGCATGCGCTCCCCAGTAAGAAAAGATAAACTGAGGGCAGTTCTGCATTCCCAGGTAAACCCGGTCTCCCTTTTTAACCCCCAGACGTCTCAATCCACCTGCAACGTTTAATACCATGTTCTTAAACTCAGTCCAGGTGAATTCGGTTCCGTAGTAGATAATAGCAGGCTTATCCCGGAACTTATAAGCATTGTAGATCAGGTGTTGAACTATGGGATCCCGACCCATGAAAACGTCTTTGCCCAGGATATAGTCTGTTTCGTAATGCTTCTCCCAAATTCTTTCCATTGGCTTAAATTCCATTATGCCGCCCTCCTTTTGCAATCAAAACTGTGTCCTGTACGTCCATCTGCATATGATTTATTCTTTGAACCCGACAACAACAAAGAAGCTGACCACCGAAATAGCCATCTCTGCCCCTATGATCATGGGTCTGAACGTCGATTGTTATCTGACATGAAATCATTTGCTACAGAATTTAACAGGATTGGTGTAAGGAATGAGCGGCATATATGCTGCAATACATGATTCGCAGGAACAACTTCGAGATGTAATTCGGTTTAATCTGAATCGTTTTTCGTTACCACCTCCCTTGACTTGATAAAAGTATTCGTTGAAATATTGACACAAACCTCTTTGTTCAGAAAATTTAGTCCATCCAATCTATGTCATCTATTTGCAGCGGCTCGAATTTCTTACGCTTACTTTTCATTTGAGTAGTATAGGTCCCATTGAACAACCTATTGTTATCTGGAGATTAGTAGTTAAACCTCCATCTAACAAAAGCAGGACCATGTGATGATACATTCACATGATCCTGCTATTTGGCATTTAGAGTTGCTAAGGTTAAATGTCTCCGGAAATCTGGTAAGGCAGATAAGCCATGCCGGTTATCGCGCTGACCACTTTTCTATCACTTTATCGGCCAGCTTATCCTCCGGGTACTCCCACCCATCAATGGTGGGACCGGCAACCATGATAATATCCTTTCCGGACGGCACCTCGGCACAAGCTATACTACAACCATTGACAACCAGGACAACGTCACAGTCATTAAAATCGAAGTATTCATAGCTCACATCATCAGGCAGTTGCTGCATGACCTGTTTCACCAATCGTTTCCTGTTTATAACCGGGTTACAGCCACCGCAGTACTTTATACCAATCTTCATAGTACCAGTATTATTACTCTTCCTTTTCGCAATCGATCCCGCAAACGTTTTTGGCCAGTTCTTTAAGGCGCTCCAGGTTGGCGTCTCTCAGCAGCATCACTCTCTGGGCCTGCGGTGAGCCCGCCCCATGCATGGACTCCACCAGGGATGTACCACCGGTGGCATTCTCAATCAGTCGACCCATTTTTATTCTGTCCATCGCCGGCACATTTGCATTCCCCTGGAAATACTTCTTTATGATCGGGCCAGTTACGGGATCCTCCAGGTCCTTCTCCGACGGCAGGGTGGCAATGAATCCTCCGGTTATATCATGAGCCAGACGACAGATTTCATAGTGATAACGAGTTATATTCTGCTTGGTTATATTGGCATAGGTGGTATGGGGGTAATAGTTGCCCGCTGGCAGGGCCCGCGATTCGTAACCCGCCGCCAGAGAACTGGCATGCATGGTCTCGTTCATCAGCACCATTTCAATGATTTTGTCCTTGATATGACTGGCCTTAGTTACTCCATTGTAATCGGCCATAAGGGCAGTGGCCCCAATCAGCACATCAATGACACCGGCTTTACAGGCTCCATAGTTCTGGCGGTGGTAGGTGGCAAAACGTTCTACCATCATGCCGACAAATTCCGTTTCCCCGAACATGAAAACCCTTTCCCAGGGCACAAAAGCATCATTAAATACCACCAGGGCTTCACCGCCCACTACCCCGTAAGTGGGATTACCCTGATCCAATGTCCCCAGTTTGCGCTCATCATTGGTCTGCCGGCCAAATATTAACATAACTCCGGGGGTATCCAGTGGCAGCGCAAAAGATACCGCATACTCTTTATCTTCCGGCTTCATGGCTACTGTGGGCATAACCAGTATTTCATGGGAATTGGCGGCTCCAGTCTGATGGGCTTTGGCACCCCGGACAATGATTCCATCTTCCCTGGTCTCAACCACGTGGACAAACAGATCGGGATCTGGTTGCTTATGTGGGGGAAGGCCCCGATCACCCTTGGGATCCGTCATTCCGCCAACAACCATCAAGTCATTCTGTTGTATATATTTAACATAATCACATGCCCGGGCATGATAATTAGTGCCATACTTCTTGTCAATCTCAAAAGAAACGCTGTAAACAGAATTCATGGCATCCCAGCCTACACAACGCTGGAAACAGGTACCGGTTTTTTGTCCGATAGCTCTTAGGAATTTCGATTTCTTAACCATGTCATCCTTGGATTGTTGTATGTGGGTAAAACGGTTGATCTTTTCTCCGGTTAAATTCGAGGTTGCAACCGCTAAATCCATAAACTCCGGATCAAACGCCATATCATAGGTCAAGGCAGCAGTATTGATGTGTGGTCGGATATACGGATTATCAACGATGTTTTCAATTCTTTCCCCCATAAAATACAGCTCGGTTTTCAATTGTCTAAGGCTATCAATGTATTCCTGCCCGGTCTTCACGAAAGATCATCTCCTTAAAATCTTGCGAAAATTCTTATATTACATACATTATACCGCAATGGCAGCACCAACCGGCAATTAAATGATTCCCCAGCAAAACCATAATCTAAGATGATTTCATTATCCTGCTCAACAACAATTAAAACTGTTGTTCCATCTTGAGGAAGATACAGCCCTTGACCCGACATCAACCCCGGGCGTTTCCGGGGGCAGCCATTTATATCGGGTCAAGGTTACTATATCGGCATGTTTTCGGTACCACGTTGTTGATCAGTCATACATTACTTGTTAATTAACCCAGGTGTAAGTCATATCCCTGATTGTTGATCAATCCGAGCAGAGATTATTTCGGCACATAACGCAGTTCTTTCTTCATTACCTTACCATTGGGATTTCTGGGCAGTTCCTTTACAAACTCCACATAGGTAGGAGTTTTGAACTTGGCCATTCTGTCCATAACCCAGTCTTTAACCTCTTGCTCGGTAAGGTCAACTCCCTCTTTCGGGACAACCACGGCTTTGGTCAATTCACCATACTTTTCGTCAGGTACCCCGACTATGGCGACTTCCAGTATCTTAGGATTGGTGTATAACACATTTTCTACCTCAACACTGAAGATCTTTTCACCACCGCGGTTGATCATGTCTTTAATCCGGTCTTTGATATAGACAAAGCCTGCTTCGTCTATGGAAGCAACGTCTCCGGTGTGCAGCCAACCGTCAGTAAGCGCTTTGGCCGTTGCTTCTTCATTCCTCCAGTAACCCGGGGTTACGTTAGGTGACTTAAGCCACAGTTCACCCTCCACATTCGCAGGTAGTTCCTCGCCAGTCTCCGGATCTACGATCTTGGCCTCGGATAACGGCTGTGGCCAGCCGATCGTGGCTGAGTTCTTGGACGAATCAGGTGTCATGGTTCCGGGTGAGGAAACCTCAGTGAGTCCATAGGTGTTATGCAGTTCAATACCCGGAATCCACTCCTGAATCTGGCGTATCGTTTCCGGGGATATAGCGGCACCACCAAAGGCACCAATGCGGAAGTGGCTCAGGTCGTATTTCTTGGCATCCGGGTGATTCATCATCATTATATAGACGGTCGGCACAGACAGGGTGTGAGTGCAGTGCTTTTCAGCAATCAGTCTTATCATATCTGCGGCGTCCATCTTTGGCATAATGACTGATGATCCGCCTGCATACATCAAAGTAATGAGCTGTGCAAAAAGGCCAGTAACATGGAAAAGAGGTACGGCAATGATGCCGCGGTCCTCAGGGGTAACCCCGTAACCAAAGGTGTAGGTCATGGCCGAATGTACACCATTTATATGGCTGGACATTGATCCCTTGGGCAGCCCGGTGGTACCTGAGGTGTACACTATCCACGCAATGTCTTCTTCATGCATCGGTACAAAAACATCCTGTGCCGCATCTTTTTCAATTAATGCCTCAAAAGGCTTGGTGCCGGGTTTGGGGTCTCCCAACAGATAATAATGTTGGCAGGGAAGTTCATCTCTGATCGGTGCTATGGTTGGGTCATAGTATTCAGATTCACTGATCAGGACTCTGGTTTCAGAGTCAACTAACTGGAATTTCAGTTCTTCCGACTTCAGTTTGTTGTTTAGCGGCAGTACTATCGCTCCGACTCTGAGGGCCCCGAACATACCAATGACAACTTCAATACAGTTCTTAAACAGCAAACCAACCCGGTCGCCTTTCTTTATACCGGCATCATTGATAAGGGCCGCGGCCAGGTTATTGACCAGCCTGTCCAATTCGCGGTAAGTTACTTCCCGATCCTCGAAGATGAGGGCTACCTTATCGGGATACTTGGCCACCGTATTCCTAAATAGTTCATTGAGGTCATTCGGTCGGTCCTTGTAAACGTAGTTCTCTCTCCCGTGTACTATTTGCTTGGTTATCTTATCGGTAATTTCCTTAGGCCACAGTTTTGTCCCGTCAACGTACATATTCATCCTCCCCACTGTAAACGAAATACCGCATCATAATAAGGCTATATCGATGGTTGAGCAGTCAAAATCAAATCCTATTCGAAATTGATTTTGACTGCCCGTTTTTAACTATTTCTCAGGAAATACCTTGCCGTTTATGAACGGGTCGTGCCCCGGCAAGATGCGTTTGCGGCTCCCCGCTATTTTTAAGACTCTCCAAACACTGTTATACCAGTCCATGAGGTTAACATGGATCCCCGGAGGATAAAATGCATGCCCCGGTTGGGGGATAACTTCGATTTTTTGGCCGGTGGCATCAATAAATTCCGTGGTGTCAGGATACATGTTAAGCTGCATGTAGATCAGGTCTCCAGCGATTACATATTTGCCCTCACTGGTGTTGACTACCGTAGCCTGCTGCCCCATGGTATGGCCGGGAACACATATGACGTTTACTCCGTCCGCCACCTCATAACCATCATCAGCCAGTATCAGGTCATAGCCTTCTAATTCTTTCATTAACTCGGCAACATAAACGCCCTCCTGAATGGGAATCGGATTCTTTGCATACTCCCACTCTTTTTTCTGTAGAATGAATTGGGCATTAGGGAACATCCCAATATTGGCAGCATGGTCAAAGTGGAAATGAGAAATAGTTACGATATCAATATCTTCCGGTTTGACACCTACCGAGGCCAAAGCTTTTCTTACGCCCTCAGGTCCAACTCCAGAAAGAGAAAAACCATGATAGTTGGGGTCATCTACACAACCGGTATCAACCAGTATCTTCTTATCTCCCCCTTCAATATAGAAGGCCAGAATGGGAACAGTAAACGCCAGGTCAGGTTGGAGATTGAAGGTCATAGTGGCTTTGGTTACACCTATCAGGCCTACTTCGATCGGATAAATTTTATATTCTGTCATTAACTGTCACTCCTTTTTAATTGCATTCTCCTGTACGGTTGCAATTTGAAATGGTTTAAGTGATTCAGTTTTGTTATGGAATTGTAAAGTATCAATGAGATTTTCAGGTGATCGTAACGTTGGGCGTTAGACTAGGTATCCTGATGGTGTGTGGTTCTCTCATGCATCACCTCAGTGCAGCTACAACGGCAAGTTGCAATGATTTCTCAATACTGTGTGCTCTCGAGTGCAACAGTCACAATATTTCTAACAGTTATAATTTTACTAAACGTATTATGATTGTCAATAAATGTCGAATTCCATATCTTCCAGGGGAATTACCGAGTTTCCATTTTGCACGCCCTTAATATAAATAACCAACACTGTAAAAAAAGATCAACTATCAGCACTATGCTGACAGTTGATCTTAAGAAACTGTTGAAACAAGAGTGAATAACCTGCTCTGGTATTCGGCTGACCTCACTAAGATTGCATGGTCATTGCTTTCTAAATAGGTAACGATATTTGATCAGACACTGGCCTTTTTATTCGTTTTTCTCCCCTTGTTCCCGGTTGAACAACCTGTCCCTTATGCAGAGAGAGGATAATATCACCAAGTAATCTGGAGTCTTCCTCGTCATGGGTTACAAGAACCATAGGAATCTGCCAGTCATGCTTGAGCCTCAGTATCTCTTCGCGAAGATTCTTTTTAGATTGGTGATCCAGGGCACTAAACGGTTCGTCCAGCAACAACAATTGAGGCTGTGAGACCAAAGCTCGCGCCAGTGCAACCCGTTGTTTTTCGCCTCCGGACAACTGGCCGGGATAACGATCAATCAAATGCAACACACCGAATGAATCCAGAACCGTTGTAAAATCCACGGCCGGGCGTTCCTGGGTTGGCTTTTTATAGCTGCGTAATCCGTAGATCACGTTCTGCTTCACCGTCATGTGTGGAAAGAGAGCATAATACTGAAAAAGATAACCTACCCGGCGATTTCTGGCTGGTATATTAACATTGAACCGCGAGGAGTAGAGAATGCTCCCTTCCAACTCAATGCTGCCCTTGCCGGGAGACCTGAGACCGGCGATACACTCCAGAACGGTGGTTTTTCCCGCCCCCGAAGGTCCCCATAATACCAGAATCTGATTGTTATCGACCTGGAAATCTACGTCCAGATCAAAATAAGGTAATTCCTTTGTAATTGATACCCGTAGCATTTTTTGCTTCCTCTTTTCAGCATGATTAAAACACCTAATGCAGGCGTCGCTTATTCCAACGGTTCACCAAAAAGATCAATAAAAAACAGAAGACCGTAATTATACCTACCAGGGTATTGGCCGTAGCCTTATCCCCGGATTCAACCGCAAAATAAATGGCCAAAGGTATGGTTTGAGTCTGACCGGGAATATTTCCCGCCACCATCAAGGTAGCACCGAACTCCCCCAGGGCCCTCGCAAACGCCAGCACAAACCCCGACATGATGCCCGGCCAGGCCAAGGGCATGGTAACGGTAAAAAATATTCGCAGTTCCCCTGCTCCCAGTGTCCGGGCTGCTTTTTCCAGATTGGGATTGACACTGGCAAAAGCCGCCCGGGCACTTTGATACATGAGGGGAAATGCCACCACCGTAGCCGCCATCACCACTGCCCCCCAGGTAAAAACCACCGAACAACCAAATTGACCAAAAAGACGCCCCAACGGTCCATTGACACCGATCAGGACCAACAGCACATAACCAACCACTGAGGGAGGCAGTACCAGCGGTAGAGTGATCGCCGCTTCCAGCAGATCACGCCCCCAAAACCTTTGCTTTTCCATCAATCGGGCCAGGGGCA
>DCTH01000183.1 GCA_002329495.1 Syntrophothermus sp. UBA1445
GTTGTACAAGGCCAGCCCTTCGGCCCGCCCTTCACCTACGAACCGGGCATTCGGATTATCTTTGAACAACCACCGGTAGTTCCCCTGGCCTCGCATTAGGGTACCATAAACAAACACATTCTCAGCCATGCCATGTTCACGTTCCTGGAGATCAGTCTTTATACTACTATATAACATCCTTTTATCCAGGTCCCGGCGGTTTCGGGGACTTCAAAGTTTTTTATTGGCAGGGATTACGAAAATGTTGACTAAATTCTTAAGAAATAAATCGCCAGCTATACTTCCCCTTCCCCTGTCAGAGGAGACATCATTCTTAGTCTTTCAATTATTCCTGGCAGGGTTTAAATCACGTAGTCCACATCTTCCTCGGTATTCGCCCTTCCCAGACTCAGCCTGATCCATCCATGCGCGATTTCGTGCAGCAGTCCCAGGGCCAGCAAAACGTGAGAAGGATCAAGAGACCCCGCCGTGCAAGCCGAGCCGCTTGATGCCAAAATACCCGCAACTGATTGGTGTGTTGTCGACAACGACCAATTGGAATTTAACTGCTACTTCTTCGTGGGTTTCTTATTAAGCTTTAGCACGACATTCCGTTCGGCAGCCATAGTCTGAAACAGGTTTACTGCCAGGGAAGCTTTTTCTTTTAGCGTTGGATTATCTGATCCGATTTCAGTTGCAATTTGTTCCATCACGTATTTTACATCTTGCAGTTCCAATAGATTAACCGCGATGCAGAAAAAACTCTTTCGTCGCCCATCGTTGTAGTTTTCCAATAGGTCTTTTAGTATTTCAATTTTTTCGGTCAGTTCGGCCCGATAAGCGTTTATCCCTATTCTCCTGGCTTTCTCCAAATCCTTTAGCTGATGGCGATGCGTAATAAAGGAGTCAAACGCATCAATGCCATCATACTTTTCACAAGGGTACTCGTCACACAGATAGCAGTATTCAATCCCGTCACGCTGTTGGCTGCACCGTATAATTGCACAGATTTGATTACCTGGGCCCCCACCACAACCAGGGCAGTATTTGTCCAGGTGCATTGAACACAACCCACAGTTTAAACCGCAAAGAGAAAATAAGGGATATTGCCTCCGGTAATTCTTCACTTATGTACCTCATTAAATTCCTGTCCAATGTCGTGTGTGGTTACTTCCCCTTTGGATCTAATAATCCCTGCCACTTTCCACCAATCTCATTTAAGTTTTAGCCGATGCATCACGAAATCTTAAGGGGCGATGCGGTATTCAACCATTGATGGCGGTGGCTTAAGGGTTAAGAAATGCTTGCCATATCCCAACGTCTTCGGATCTATCGTGGATTCAATGAACATAAAGTGGTTTAGAGCACCGACGGCGGTGACCCGTTCTTCCCCGATTTGGGTGGTGAAGAGCGAGAAGAGATAGTAGTTACGCTGACTGGTGGTCTCGCGGATCACACTGGGACCAAAAGTCCTTATCCCCCAGCCTTTGAGCAAGCCTTCGATGCTGCCCTGCTCATCCTGGGTTGTCTGGTCTAACTGGCTGACCGCCCAATCAACGTACTGTTCCTTGGTAGGGTTGGTCGATATCATCACTGCAGCAATAAGGATTATCAACAATAAAGAAGCTATCTTACCCATGCAGATCACCTCAATCCTTAATTCTGACCACATAAACCGGCAATAATACACCACCTTAAGTGAGTTTTGGGGAGCCGCGTAAAATAAAAGAATCCCGCACCACTCAAATGTGATACGGGATATTTATAGGGGATGTGAAGGATTTATTTATTTTGCATCATGGGGACAGTCCCCACGATGCAATTGGTTTACTTTGCGGTTTTGGGTATGGCCGCGTAGGTTTCGTCTACTGGGGGCATCTTCACTTCTTCAATTACCGGCAGCTTACCGTAAATGGGGTGATCCTGCCAGCCGTCGACATGGGCTGCCCTTTGGGCGGCGGCTTTCATCTTGCCCCAGTCGGCGCTGCTGTAAAGGAACATCTGCTGAGCCGCCATGGAGCCCTCCCCGTGAATGGTATCGATCTGATAGAAGTTACTGGTGTAATCCTTGGCCAGGCGAAGCATCCGCAGTCGGTTTTCGGTGGGGATCCCGTCCCGGGCACTGAGGTATTTCTCGATATAAGGCTGGATTTCCGGATTAATCCAGTCACGGTACGACGGTACTGTGGCAGCGAGTCCACCGGAGATATCCTGGAGATACTGGCACATCTGGTGGAAGTTGCTGGCGAAGGTGTATTTGGAAGCATTGATCGCCATCCGGTTAGGCATGACCACATCGGAACCAAACTCAGTCTCGGGATCAAGACATGCTGCCTTACCTAACAAGGCCACCGTTTCCGTGATCATGGCCATCCAGGCCAGTTTCTTGCGGATGTGGTCCTCCCTATCTACCCCATTGTACTCTGCCATCAGGGCCGCCGCTCCCGTCAGTATTTCGAGCTTGCCGATCATCTTGCAGGAGCCGAAGAGGCGGTGATAGCTGGCGAAGGCATAAGCCATATTCCTTGAAAACTGCCATTCCCCACACATAAAGACCCGCTCCCAGGGTACAAACACATCATCAAAAATGATCAGGCATTCCGGTGGCTGGAAGTGGCTTGATTTTGGGAAGTCGACGTTCCCTTCTTCTCCGTAAGTCCGGGTAACCGGTTCGACTCCCAGGAGCTTGATCCCAGGGGCGTTCGCTGGGGTGGCAAAGGCCAGGGCATATTCCTTGTCAGCTTCCCCATGGGTCCGGCAAGGCAGGCACAGTAATTCGTTGGCACCCGGGGTGCAGCTGATATGGACCTTGGCTCCCCGCACCACGATCCCGTCTTTGTTTTGGTCAACTACTCTCAGGTAATAGTCCTGGTGCTGCTTCTGCTGGGAGGGCTTGAGACTGCGGTCGCCCTTCACATCAGTAATCGCGCCAGTAATCGCCAGGTCCTGCTTCTGCAGCATCCGCTGGTAGTTCTTTACCCGCTCAACATAATTAGTCCCGAGCTTGCCGTCCATCAGCTGTGCGACTACCGCAAAAGCTGCCAGGGCATCAGAACCCATGCAGTGGACCACCACTCCCCCGCCGGCACGGATACCAGCGATGTAGCACTCCCGGCGCCGCAGGAGATCCTCGGCTGATTTTGGTGAGGTCAGCAGGAAGTTTATGTCCTCCCCGTCCTCATCCTGAGTCACAAACAGGTGCCGGAAATTAGGGTGGTTAGGCAGGACAAAGTCCATGGCCGTAGTCTGGATAATGCTACTCATAGTGGGATGGGTGCGGACATCCTTGACCTTCTCCCCCAGGCACCAGATCTCTCGACCGTCATTTATAGTTTCCAAGTACTGTTCAGCAGTCCTGATCATAGGGTCACCTCATTTCATTTAATTTGGAATGGCACCGCTATGGTTGTGGCACCGTGGATTTCCCGGGTGCCTGTTTTAGTCCCGTTATTCTTTTATGCCGGCCAGATACTTGGCCAGTTTCTTCTTGGATTCAAGGTCATAGGTACTCATAACCGCAATATCCTCCATGATGGGTGATCCGCCTCCGT
>DCTH01000036.1:0-2904 GCA_002329495.1 Syntrophothermus sp. UBA1445
GGCATGGCGATTATTATCTCGTCGATTTCCAGTATTTCCACCAAGTTGGGAATCTGGCGGCGGGTCCCTACTACCGGTATACCCGAGAGGAGTTTCTTTCGTTTGGAGGGGTCGTCATCTACGAACCCAACTGCCTTGAGGTTCAGATGAACATTGTTCATCATCTCGCGGGCCACAATGGCCCCGGCATCTCCCGCCCCGACTATCAACACCCGCCGGGCCTTTTGGTGACCGTTGCTGTTCTTAAGCACCAGGTCCCGAAACACCCGCCAGGAGATCCGTGAACTGCTGATAAACAGGAACATGAGGATCCAGGAAAGCAGGTAGATGCTGTGCGGAAGGTGCGGTAGTTGCAAGGCGTAGATCACGAGCATCACCAAAACAATACTCAGGCTGATTGACGACAGTATGGCCAGCATCTCGTTGATGCTCGCATATTCCCATATGCGGTTGTACTGTTTGAGAGCAATCAGGCAGGTGATGGTGATGATGGTGAAGGCCGGTACCAGTTTAAAATAGGCATCGATGTACTGTAAGGGAATCGTACCATCAAAGCGTAGTAATAGTGAGACGTACACGGCTGCGTTAATCAGCACAATGTCAATTAATATGAGAGCAAGTGTTCTGAACCGGTTAAGATAACTCATAATATTTTACGGTTCGCCTTCCCTAAGAGTGGTAATGTAACCAATTCTCCAAAGAAAGTGGATATTCCTTCTTCAAGTGCCTATAATGTTGATACAACGTCCGACAATTCTTGCATTTACACGGTGAATAATGTCGATTTCCAGCTGTAATGCGGTACCTACTAAGCTGGTGGGGATGATTCTTCCCGGTGGTAATAGTAGTAATAGTAGTAATCCTGGCTTTGCATCTTTACCTTGTTTAAAACGACCCCTAATAAACGGGCATTTGCCCGAACCAGCTGTTCTTTGGCATCCTTGGCGATGTCAGTTCTGGTGCTGGCTGCCTCCACTACCAGAAGAACCCCCTGTATCTGACTGGCGAGCAACGGAGTATCGGTGACTGCCAGGACTGGAGGCGAGTCAACCACCACGTAGTCATAGTGTTCCAACAGGGTGCCCCACAAGGTGCGGACCTTTTCTGATGCCAGGATTTCGGCTGGGTTAGGGGGGATGGGACCACTGGTGAGGACCGTCAGGTTCTGTACTAAATCCTTATGGGCGATCTCCTCTACCGGCAGGTTCTGCAGCAAGCAGTTGGCCAACCCGCGCCCATTTTCCACCCCAAATATCTTGTGCTGCATGGGCTTTCTCAGGTCACAGTCGACCAGGATCACCTGGTGTCCGGCCTGGGCCAACACCACGGCGAGGTTGGAGGCGGTGGTAGATTTGCCATCCCCAGGTCCCGCACTGGTAACCAGGATGGAACGGCAGGTCTCATCCAGTGAAGCAAACCCCAGGTTGGTGCGCAGGGTGCGGTACGCTTCTGCCATTGCGGATTTCGGGCTGGTCTGTGATATGATTCCTTGTCTATTGCCGTTAGATCTAGCCATGGCTTATCCTCCATACGAGTGTTTACTGCTATCAGATGTAACCAGAGGTATTACCCCTAACACCGGCAGGTCCAGATGGGCCGCCACATCGTCCGGGGTTTTGATGGTGTTGTCCAGGTATTCCAACAGGAACGCCAAACCGCTGAAGACCATCAGTCCGAGAACAAAGGCTATAGCCATATTGAGTTTTTTGTTGGGCTTTACCGGGCCCGAGGGGATTGAAGCCTCTGACATTATAGTCACCGTGGTATCCCCCAGGTTAATTGACTTGGAGATCTGCGTTTCAGTGGTTTTTTGAGCCAGGGTCCCAAAGGTCTCTTTGAGACGATCCACCTGGCCCTGCAGTCTATCCTGTTCCAGTCGTTTTCCGGCCAATTCTGCCTGCAGGTTGTCTAAGGCCATACTGTTCATGATTATGGTGGTTTCCAGGCCTTCAATCTCCGCCTGTTTTGACGACAGTTCGGCTTTCTTCTTCCCCAGGTCCTGGCTTAAGGAAACATATACCGGATTCATATCCTGAACCGTAACCACCTGGCCGGTAGAGGGGTCCTCCCGGGTAGTCTGAATGTACTGGGAGGTGTAATAAAGCTCCTGTTCCAGGCTGCTAACCCCGGCCTGCAATTGGCGGAGTTCTATACCGGCTAACTCCCGACGGGCATCCAAGGTGGCCAGCATGTCTGATTTCTTGGTAAACTCCTGCTCCAGAACTGCTACGCTGCGGGGGAGTTGTTGGAATTTCTTCAGTTCATCAACGGCTGCCTGTAGCTGTTCATCCGTTATCTCCTGCTGCTGCTCCAGGAATGATACTGATCTGGTCATCTGTTCCTGGTTTTTTTCCGAGATCAGCTGCAGAAAATTACTGCTTAACGAATTAGCAATGCGAGCCGCCATCACCGGATCATTGTTCTGCACCTTGACCTCAATCAAATTGGAATCCTTTACTACGGTCGCGGTTATGGCTCCGGCAAGGGATTGAGGAGAGCAGTCCAGATTCAATTCCTTTACCACCCGATTTAGCAGGGCCTCGCTCGTCAGCTGCCCCAGGTAGGTATTCATGGTCAGGACTGGAATTCGCGACAAATTCCCGACCACATCATCGAGCCCTTCCGCCTGACTCCTGACATTACTTTGCAATTGACTGGTGGCCTGGGTTACCAAAAGGAGGGTCTGGGACTGGTATACCGGGGGCAGTACAAAATAGCTTATAATGCCGGCCACCAGGACACAGCCCAGGGTCATGATAGCTATCAGTTTGCTCCACTTACGGAAGATTTTTATCAGTTGTCTTATATCTATTTCAATTTCATCAGAGTCAGGCCGGCTGCCATTACCTAGTTCATCGCTCAACGATAGCTCTCTCCTCTCACATGACCCCTTGGTGCGGTATC
>DCTH01000036.1:2931-3384 GCA_002329495.1 Syntrophothermus sp. UBA1445
ATAAAGAAGAGTGGCTGTTCATACTTCTCGGCCATTTCCTGCAGCACTTCCAGATCGTGTTCGGTAAGTTTGCTGGTCAGAATGCGCCGCGTCTTATTAACCTCTTCTGGGCTGTAGGCACCTCTTTTACCCACATTATATAGGTAGGTTATCTCACTGCGGTCCAGTCTCCTCACCAGTATGAGTCCTACTCGCAGCATGTCGGTTTTTTCTATTGGCCGGTTAACCCGGGCCTGGACCTCCCGGGCTATATCCCCAAATGAAGGCAGGTCTTCCTCATTTCTGTTTTCTGATGTTTGCCGTTCAAATGACCATGAACTACCACCCGGGGCCTCCGGATCACCCGGATCCTTATTTCCCGGATCCCGGGGACCGGGCTCGCCGATTCCCGCTATGGATGCACCGACACTGTTCCATGCGTTAAGGAAGGTATCCAATTGGTGATTTACATAG
>DCTH01000068.1 GCA_002329495.1 Syntrophothermus sp. UBA1445
ATCTGTATTTCTAAACACATATGAAGTGGTCTGGTATATGGGAACTGCCCGCGAACCGGTAGCCGGGTCGGGGACCTGACCGGCGTGTACCTGCAGGGTATCGAATTTATATTTTCTGTCACTCATCAATATCATCCTCCTGTAAGGTCAACGTTAGTTAAGGGTAGTACATTACCTCCATCAAATCCTCCCGGGTGATGGCATCGTTCCAAGTGGTCTGCGGAAATCCTGGTTTTTGAGCCACACTGCTCAGAGCCACCAGGATCAGCGCTCAAATTTATGGCCCAGTCCAACATGGCACGAAGACCATACCTTCCTGGGGTAGAGATCTTCATTCGGAACCACCTCCCTCAAATAACCTAGTTAAACGATAATATTAATAGATTATACATACGATTACCTGTTGTCAATCGTCAATAATCGTTAGTTAAAATATCTCGGCTGGCTCAGCTTACAACAGTCAAGATAATACTTCATAAATCCTATAGAATTAGTGTAGAATATAAAGCGGACTACAATTTCGCAAGGGGAGGTATGCACATGCCCATCATAATTCCCGATGATCTACCCGCCAGCAGCATTCTGCAAAAAGAGAATGTATTTGTAATGAACGAAAGACGGGCTGTGAGTCAAGATATTCGGCCCTTGAGGCTTGTCATTCTCAATATAATGCCGCAGAAGGAAATCACCGAAACTCAACTGTTGCGCCTATTGGCAAACACTCCCTTACAGATTGAGATAGTACTTCTTTATCCGGAAAGTCACCAGAGCAAAAATACCTCACAGGATCACCTGAATAACTTCTATCAGACCATTGATGATGTCTGCCATCAAAGATTTGACGGCATGATCATTACTGGCGCCCCCGTCGAACTGCTGGAATTTGAGGAGTGGACTTACTGGGATGAATTGAAAACCATTATGAAGTGGACCCGTACCCACGTTTTTTCAACCTTTCATATCTGTGTCGGTGCCCAGGCTGGCTTGTATTATCACTATGGGATTCCCAAGTATCCGCTGCCGGAAAAAATGTTTGGTATATTTGAGCACCGGGTCTGCCAGCACAATCGGCCCTTGCTGCGCGGATTTGATGACATTTTCTATGCGCCCCATTCCCGCCACACCGAGGTGCTTCGGAGTGATATCGAGAAGGTACCCGGCCTGGAAATCCTGGCGGAATCAGATCAGGCGGGGATTTACATCGTCAGCAGTCTGGATGGACGTCAGATCTTTGTAACCGGTCATTCGGAGTATGACCCCTTAACCTTGAAAAGTGAATATGATAGAGATGTTGCCAAGGGCCGGTCGATCCAATTACCCAAGAATTATTTTCCGGGTGATGATCCCACCAGGGCCCCCCGGGTTTTGTGGAGAAGCCACGCGAACCTGCTGTTCTCGAACTGGCTGAATTACCATGTTTATCAGGAAACACCCTATGATTTAAGTAAAATTGAATGATTAGCGATCATGGGGCGAGGTCTGGAAATTATCCCATGGGCCTTGACTTCCGTTATTTACCAGGTTTTTGGGGCAGGATGCAGCGGTATTTTGTTGAATTATGGAATGTTATGAAAAACACTACTCGCTTACATATCCTCAAATACCTATGGCTGGTTTGGCTGATAATTGCTGCTCTCGTTATTGGACCATGGCTTCCCCCGGCTTCTGCGGCCCCAAGCTCCCCGCGGGTTATCCTTAACGGAAAACAGCTGGCTTTTGAAGTCGAGCCGATTATTATTAATTCCCGCACCATGGTTCCATTACGGAGTATATTTGAAGCCATGGGAGCCGACGTACACTGGGACGCTAACAGCCGTGTTGTTACCGCCACCAAGGGCGCAATNNGTCATATTGCCGATTAACTCGAGTACTGCGGTAGTAAATGGCAACCCCTGCATCCTGGATGCTCCTCCCCGGATAGTAAATGGTCGAACCTTGGCGCCGCTTCGTTTAGTGGGTGAAGCCTTTGGCGGCAGGGTCAACTGGGACAGCCAAACCAAGACCGTATATATAGACAACGCCGCAGTGGAGAAACCGGCAGCGGTGAAGATAAATGCTGACCAGGTTAATTTGAGAAATGGGCCTTCAACGCTTACCGCGACCATCGGCCGGGCCCTTTCAGGTGAAGTATTTGAAGTCCTGGATGAACAGGATGGCTGGTTTCAGGTCAGCCACGGGAGCACAACGGCCTGGGTAGCAGGTTGGCTGGTGGTCGCCGTTACCGAGGAAGGTACACCCGATCCTGAACCTCAACCTCAACCCCAGGAAAGAATAGTGGTTCTGGATGCCGGACACGGGGGTTTTGATCCTGGTGCCTGCGGAAAAACCCTTCAGGAAAAGGATATTAACCTGGCAATAACTCAGCGGGTGGGGGAATTGCTGAAGCAACAGGGCATCAAGGTCGTCTATACTCGTGAGGTTGACACTTATGTCGGTCTGGAAGAACGCAGTTATATGGCTAATCAGTTAAACGCCAGTCTTTTTGTGGCCATACATAATAACGCCAGTGAGCGGTCATCTATATCCGGAACCGAAACTTACTTCTATGCTCCGGACAGTAATCCAGAGCTTTTTGCTCAGCGTGATGAGAGGATCAGGTTAGCCACAGCCATACAGACAGAACTGGTTTCCCAGTTGTTAAGAATTGACCGCGGGGTGAAGGAATCTAATTTATCGGTTTTAAGAAATACGCTGATGCCTTCGGCGTTGGTTGAGGTAGCTTTTATAAGCAACCCCACGGAAGAAGCTCTACTGCAAAGCCAGGATTTTATCAATCGAGCAGCACTGGGCATTGCCAACGGCATAGCAGCTTTCATGAATTCTGATTCCCCTGAGGTTTGAGGTTTACACTCTTACGGACATATTACTAAATCGAATATGGGAATATAAGCCGATTAGGATATCGATCTTAATCGGCTTTTCCACAGATTACAGGCAAAATGTGGCAGGAACCAGGGAAATATATGAAGAAGTTAGAAGCACCAGGTGGCGTTAAAATATCAAGTGGAGGGATATTATGGAAATAAGTACGGTAAAAGCAAATGACACAGTAATTGCGGTCATAAAAAGTGATGAAATATTGATCGGGGATGTTCAGTCAGCCTTGGATTTTGTGGCCACCGTAAGATATGAAACTGGCTGTGATCGTATCATTTTGCCTAAATCAGCGGTATGTGAGGACTTCTTTGACTTAAAGACCAGACTCGCCGGGGAAATACTGCAAAAGTTTATTAACTACTATGTGAAGATAGCCATTATCGGGGATTTTACCAGGTATACCAGTAAGAGTCTGAAAGATTTTATTTATGAGAGCAACCAGGGAAAAGATATATTCTTCCTGCCGGATGAAAAATCAGCCATCGAAAAGCTGAGCATGAACTAGCCGTTGTTTCGATAACCCGATGGGGTTTTTGCAAGGGCACGATTCACTAACCCCTGATACGGCCTTAGCTACTCGCCAAAGCCACAGTTGGGATAATACCGATCTGACATTCCTGACATAGCCCGCCATGACCGGGTTCACCACCTGGGAGCGACTGACAGGCCTATTATTTTCACAATAATTGATGCTATGATAATAACACCAGAACAAAATATTACTATGCTATCTATAACGCCTGATTTTGAAAGAGCATTGGACGCTCTGGAGCGGGAACTGTAGGCTGGTGATCAATCACAGCCGGTTGATTCGGGAATACCAGGGGGGTGTAACCACAATCATTAATAAGACCGGACCGGTACACAGCGGAATTGATTAGCTCGGATGTTAAATGAGGAGAGGAGATGTTCGGGTGGAAGTATGGAAAAAGGCTAGCTGCGTACTCTGTGGCCAAAACTGCGGGCTGGAGATGAAAATCGAGGACAACCGGATAGTGAAGGTTCGCGGTGACAAGAGCAATCTGCGCAGCCAGGGTTACTGCTGCCGCAAGGGACTTAACATCGCTCATTACCAGAATAATGCTGACCGGCTGCTCTATCCTATGAAGAAGGTCAATGGCAAACATGAGAGGATCAGCTGGGACCAGGCGATCAGTGAAATAAGCACTAAGCTTTTGGCGATTAGAGACACCTACGGACCCAAGGCCATCTCGTACATGGGCGGTGGGGCCCTGGGCGGGCAGATGCAGGTGGGAGTGGGTCTGCGCCTGCTGGGGGCCCTGGGCTCCCGCTATTATTATTCCTCCCTGGCCCAGGAGTTCTCCAACAGTTTCTGGGTTGAAGGCCGAATATGCGGCCGGCAGGGGCTGATCAGTGTACCGGATGTGCATAATGCGGATACGGTGGTAGCCTGGGGCTGGAATGGCTGGCTCAGTCATCAGGAACAGCGTGCCCGGGAGCTGATCAAGGATCTGAAGGCTGATCCCAACCGCAGACTTATCGTCATTGATCCCCGCCGTTCGGAAACCGCTGAACGATCAGATATTCATCTGCCCATCCGCCCAGGGACGGATGCCATGCTGCTCAAGGCCATGATCCGCATCGTGCTGGATAACAACTGGCAGGATACCGCTTTTATTGAGGCCCATGTCAACGGCCTGGAGGAGGTACTGCCTCTATTCGATGGGTTCGATGCCCGCCGGGCGGTGGAAGAAGTATGCCGACTGGACTACGATACGGTCGTCGAAGTAACCCGTCTGATCGCCCAGACCAAATCCTGTATCCACCAGGATCTGGGCATCTATATGAACCGCAATTCCAGCATCAACAACTATATGATCCACATCCTGCGGGCCATCTGTGGGCGATTCTGTGTTGAAGGCGGCCAGATATGGCCGGCATGTCTCTATCCCATGGGGAGCCACAGCGATGAGCGTGATCCCAAGACCTGGCGTACGGTAAAGCACAATGCTTTTCCGGTTTGCGGCGTTTTCGCGCCGGCCATTTTCCCGGAAGAGGTTTTGAACGACCATCCCGAACGGCTGCGGGCCCTAATCGTCAGCGCCTGCAACCCGCTGCGGGCCTATCCTGACACCAAAGCCTACGAAGAGGCCTTTGCGGCCCTGGAACTGTCAGTCTGCCTGGAGGTGGCTTACAGTGAAACCGCCCAGGCCTGCGACTATGTATTGCCCTGCCTCAGCTATTTGGAATCGTTCGACGCGACCAACTTTTCTTCCAGCTACCCGGAGGCGTTCTTCCAGCTGCGGCAGCCGGTGGTGGAACCAATCAGTGATGAATGTAAAGAAGGGGCGGCCATTCTGCTGGAGTTCGCCAAAGCCATGGGCTTTCTGCCTAAGCTGCCGGAATCACTCTATGAGGCCGGTCGGCAGGGTATCACTGCGTACCTGGGTGCATTGAACCGGTACTTCAAAGAAAACCCGCAGTATGCACGGATGATGCCTCTGATCATGGCCGAGACTCTGGGCCATGCGCTCGGCTCCGTCAACCAGGCGATGGTGGTGGGACTCCTGGTCAACAGCAGTAAGGCCTTCAAAGCCGGGGCGGTGGCCATGGGCTATCCAGCAGATTTCACCATGATTGAGGCTATGTTCAAGGACATCCTGGCACATCCCCAGGGGTTGATACTGTCGAAGTTCCAGGAAGACAATTTCAGCATGCTTAAGACCGAGGACAAAAAACTGGCCCTCAAAATCGAGGAGCTGCTGGAGCCGCTCAGAGCAGCTACTATCGAAACCGAGCTGGCCGCGTTNNAAATGCCGGATGAGTTTCCGATGATCCTTCATTCGGGACTTCATGTGGAAACCAACGCCAACTCCACCCTGCGCAACCCGGAATGGAATAAAACTCGTGGTCGGACCACTCTGCTGGTCCATGAAGCAGACGCCGCTCGCCTGGGGGTGGCTGATGGGGAGATTGTGCGAGTCACCACCATAGCTTCCTCGGTGGAGATCCCGATTGAAATTAGTCCGCGGGCGGCCATTGGCTGCGTCTATATCCCCCACGGCGGTGGTTTGGTATATGACGGGAAGAAATACGGCGTCAATGTCAACGAACTGGTTAAGACCACTGACCGCGATGAGATGGGCACGCCCATGCACCGGCGTATACCCTGTCGGGTGGAGAAGATCGCGTAACCGGTAACATGAATACCAACTGATCGTCAAGAAAGAACATGGGAGCCCCCTGCATAAACAGGGGGGGTTTCCTCGATATCGCCTGATTCTTCTTTATAATAATGATCGATCTGAACCCTGCCTGATAGCGGCAGCCAAACCGAACACTGAATTCAAATTTTGTAGTCAGGAGAAATGAATACTGTGTGCATGGAGACCCCTGGTTGAGGTATACTGGTTATGATTGAAATTTTTTTGACGTCTTAGGAGGAATTTGTTTTGCCCGCAGGTCTATCAGGAATCCTATTTTCGTTTATTGGTGGTTTGGGTCTATTTTTGTTCGGCCTTCGATTCATGTCGGATGGTCTGCAATCGGTGGCCGGAGATAGAATGAGGACGATTATCGAAAAAGGCACCCGCAGCCCGCTTCGAGGGGTGCTGACTGGTTTGTTAGTTACCGGTATAATTCAGAGCAGCAGTGCTACGACGGTGCTAACGGTGGGGCTGGTAAACGCCGAGATGCTTACTCTGCGTCAGGCCATCGGGGTAATAATGGGAGCCAACATCGGTACTACGGTAACCGCCTATCTGGTCGGTTTCAATCTGCAGGATTACGCCCTGCCGATTCTCGGTTTGGGTGCCCTTATATACCTGTTTTCCAAGGTCAAGCGCTCCCAGATGATTGGACAAACACTATTTGGTTTTGGGCTGCTGTTCTTTGGATTGAATCTTATGGGAACCGGGATGGAGCCTCTTAAGGATCTCTCCTTTTTTACCTCCCTGATGACCAGTATCGATAACAATTCCTTAATCGGGGTGGCCATTGGAACCTTGATGACCATGGTAATCCAAAGCAGTAGTGCCACCATCGGGGTACTGCAACAGCTGGNNACATATCATCAGGCCGTTCCGATCCTTTTTGGCGACAATATTGGTACAACCATAACCGCCCTCCTGGCATGCATTGGGACCAGTGTGGCGGCTAGGAGAACGGCCTTAACCCATACCCTGTTTAATGTTATTGGAACTTTGATTTTTCTGCCCCTTTTTCTCGTGGGATTTTTTGAAAAGTTGGTCGCTTGGTTTACCAATTATTTGTTCATTCTCCTGCCTGGTTTTACCGGTACCTGGGATACCCTGAATATCAAANNTCTTTTCGGCGCCAATGTCGGTACGACCATCTCTGCGCTGCTGGCCGGCATGGGTGCCAGTGTTGCCGCCAAAAGAGCGGCCCTTACTCATTTTTTGCTGAATATTTTCGGCGTGCTCGTTTTCCTGCCGCTCTTCCTGATGGGATTTTTTGAAAAGGTCATCATCTGGTTTACTAATTTACTGCTGCTGATTCCGGGTCTAAACGGCACCTGGGATACCCTGAATATCAAACTGCAGATCGCTCAAACGCATGCGGTTTTTAACATAAGTAATACCATGATACAATTGCCATTTGTAGCGGTACTGGCGTTTATTGTCACCAAATTGATTGCGGACAGCGATGAGGAACTGGATCCCTACCGGCCAAAATTTATCGACCGCAGGTTCCTGAGTAATCCATCCCTGGCCCTGTCCCAGGCGAAACGGGAAACCCTGCACATGGCATCAATGGCCTTTGAGGCCTTTAATAACGCCATTGACTATTTCTATAACCCCCAGGAGGCAGCTCTGGAGAAGAGTATGGCCCTGGAAACCGGGATCGACCGGTTGGAAAGAGAAATAACTGACTTTGTAGTGTTCGCCTCCCGTAAGCAGTTGTCGATGGCTGAATCGGTCAGCGCCAATATAATTCTGCAGGCCCTGAATGATATCGAGCGGATTGGCGACCATTGCGAAAATATCATTGAGCAGGCGGATTATGCCGAGAAAAATCAGGTCCGTTTCTCGGGTGAGGCCCAGGACGAATTGCAAAACGTAATTGAAATCACCAGAAACGGATTGGTTTTGGCCTATCAAGCTTTGAAAGATCACGACAAGACGGCGGCCCGACAGGTGCTGCCATTGGAAGAGGAAATCGACGTTCTTACGGAAGATTACCGGAAAAACCACATTCGAAGACTTAATGAAGGGAAATGCAACGGCAGTAACGGAGCAGTGTTCCTGGATATGCTGACTAACCTGGAAAGAATAAGTGACCACTGCCGCAATATTGCCGGGTATATTCTGGAAGAAGTGTCATAAATGGTTTAGATATGGGAGTTCATGAGATGCCCATTGTTTACCGGGAATTCTTTTAGAAAACGGGCAGGAATGACGTTCGAAAAAGCAGAAATCATTGATAATTGTTGGTGCGAGATACCTGGGTTGAGCCCAGGTATTATCTTTGTCTTCGGTTGGTAGCTGGCGGTCTCGGGATGCCAACTGATTTAATTTTGGAGGTGTTCATCATTAAAGCGCTGTTTTTAAACGAAGATCTGACGTTATCCCTGGAGGAAACTGAAAAGCCAACTCTGCAGAACCCTACCGACGCTATAATCAAAGTTTCTGCCGCCTCGATTTGCGGCAGTGATATCCACTTCATTACTGGCGAAGTCGCCCTTTATCCCAATGACCGTTTCATTATCGGGCATGAAGGTGTCGGTGTGGTCGAAGAGGTCGGCAGCATGGTTACCAAGTTTAAACCGGGTGACCGGGTGGCAATCCCGGCTGGTATTGCCTGTGGAGACTGTATCCAGTGCCGGGAGGGACGCATTTACGCCTGCGAAATGAATACCCTCTTTGGTCATGGCCGGATTAAGGGAAACCTTCCCGGACTTCAGTCAGAGTATGTTCGCATGCCCTTAGCCGACCGTAATCTGGTGCATATTCCTGATTCGGTTACCGACAAAGAGGTCCTTTTGGTGGGAGACGTATTATCTACCGGGTACATCGGAGTGATCAACGGTAAACCCAAACCGGGGGAAGATATCGCTATATTCGGCGCGGGTCCCGTGGGATTGTGTGCGGTTGCCTCCGCCAAGTTGTTCTCCCCCTCACGAATCATCCTGGTTGATCTTGAGGACTATCGCCTCGAAGCGGGCCTTAAACTAGGAGCTACCCATATCATTAACGCTTCTTCTACCAATGCGGCCAAAGAAGTCATGAAGATAACCAACGGGGTGGGGGTGCAGGTTTCCGTCGACGCTGCCGCTTTCCCGGAGACCATCAATAACTGCCTGGCCTGTACCGCGAAAGGGGGAACGGTTTCCGTAATCGGTATCAGCCCCTGGAAAATTCAGTTTAACATGGGCCGGATGTTTTTCAATAACCTGACCCTGGTTTCCGGATATACCTCGCTGCATGAGATGGAACACCTGGTTAAGATGATAGAATTCAAACGGTTGGATACGACCCCCATAATAACCCACGAGTTTAAACTCAGTAACATTCTGGAGGCTTATCGGGTTTTCCAAAACCGCCTGGATAACTGCATTAAAGTCATGATAGTTCCCGACTAGGGGGCAAGGTCGGGGACGGTTCTTTACTTGCGCGCCGCTGCGCGCAAGTAAAGAACCGTCCCCGATTTGCCCCCCATTATAAAAAGAGATCGGGACAGGAGATGAGGGAAATGAAAACAGGAATCAAATACGACTTTGAAACCATCGTTGACCGGAGCAATACCGGGTCGGACAAATGGGACCAGATGAAAAGATTGAATCCCCAGGTTTCACGGGGAGTGGTCCCATTCTCGGTTGCCGATATGGAGTTCAAGACTCCACCGGAAATCGTGGAAGGTTTGAAGAGATACCTTGATTCATCCATTCTGGGTTATACCCAACCGACAGCCAGCTATCTTGATGCGGTATGCAGTTGGATGAAAAGAAGACATGACTGGGCGATCGAAAGGGAGTGGATCGTCGGATCCCCGGGAGTGGTCAGTGCGCTTTTTCTGGCCGTCAAGGCTTTAACCAACCCGGGAGAGGGCGTTATTATTCAGACCCCGGTCTACTACCCCTTCTATGCCGCCGCGGAAAGAAATCAGCGTACCCTGATTAAGAACCCACTGATTTTTACGGGGTCGACCTACCTGATTGATTTTGATGATCTGGAGCGCAAAGCCCGCGATCCCCGGAATAAGGTGCTGATATTCTGCAGTCCCCACAACCCGGTGGGACGGGTCTGGACCCCGGAGGAACTGGCCCGGGTGGGTGATATCTGTTTGCGGAATAACCTCCTCATTATATCTGATGAAATACATTTTGATTTGATCATGCCCGGCCACCAACATACCGTGTTGGCAAATATATCGGAAGAACTGGCGAACCACACGATTGTCTGCACAGCGCCCACCAAGACCTTCAACCTGGCAGGTATACAAAACTCCAATATCATAATTCCCAATGAGGAAATCCGTAAGGCGTATTTGCGGACCATGGCCACCAACGGCTTTCATTCATTAAACGTTCTCGGTTACAAGGCTTGTGAGATAGCCTACACGGAATGTGAGGAGTGGCTGGAGCAGTTGCTGGAGGTTGTTTACCACAACCATCTGGAACTGAAGAAGTTTATCGAGACCGAAATACCGGTCATCAAGGCCATGGGGCTGGAAGGTACCTATCTGCAGTGGATGGACTTTCGAGGTACCGGTCTAAATGAACATGAGCTTGAAGAGCGCTTGCATAAGGAAGCAGAGGTCTTTTTCGGTGAGGGCTATCATTTTGGCGAAGAGGGCGCTGGCTTTGAGCGGATGAACCTGGCCTGCCCGACCAGAATCATGATGGAAGGCCTCAAGAGGATGGCGACCGTTATTAAGCAAGGGTAAACGGAGGCGTTGGCTAAGCATACTCAGATCCCGACTTCGAGTGGCTCCATTACTGGTCTTTTATGTCTATACCTACCATGTTCATCAAGTACCGGGCATTGGAGGTAGTGCACCGGCCGGGCCGAAGCCGGTAGTCAAAATCGATGCGGCCCTGGTGGTACTGCTCTTCAAAATGGTAGTTCTTGAAATTTACCCCCTGCTCTTTGCCCAGCTCACACAGTTCGAAGTCATGGGTGGATATCAGGCCGATAACTCCATTAGAGCTCAAGCTTCTTAAGACTACCTGGGCACCGGTGATTCGGTCCAGGGAATTGGTTCCCCGAAAGATCTCGTCTATCAGGTAGAGCATTGGTCTTTGCTGGCGGGAGTGATCCAGTATCATCTTGATCCGGGTTAACTCGGCATAAAAGGTGGAAACGCCGCCGAGGAGATCATCACGTATTTCCATAGATGTATATACGTCCATGATGGAGCAGCGAAGACTGCGGGCGCAGACCGGACCTCCGGCATAGGCCAAAACCAGGTTGATACCGATTGCCCTGAGCCAGGTACTTTTTCCGGACATATTGGATCCGGTCACGATACAGGAGTAATTATCAATGTTTATATCGTTGCGGACACATTGGCGCGGGTCCAGCAGCGGGTGACCCAGACTTTGGGCCACTATTTTCTGGCCCCGATCCTCAATTTCAGGAAAGGCCCAATCCGGGTGTATATGGGAAATGACTGATAGACTGGACAAGGCCTCCAGGGTACCGATTATCTTCAACCAGCCGCTTACTCTTTGCCCGTAACTGGATTTCCAGTCCGCCAGCCTGATGGCACACTGGAGATCCCATAAAAAGATAATGTTAAAAATCAGGTGATAAATGGAGTAATGAAGGTCAATCGCATTTGATATACGCTCCAGGCGACTCATGGCCGCAGAAGCGGATTGATTCTGGCGGAACAGTCTGGCGCGAAGATCGGCCAAATATCGGTCCGAGAACGATTCCGCTTCGATCAGATCCAACATGCTCCGGAAAGATTGCAGGCTTTCCTTGAAGGCGTGCACCCGGTTAAGTGGCAGTGAAATCTGCTTGTATCCCCCCAATACAATAAAGGTCTGCACGAGCAGAAGGACGATGGGCAGGTGAAATGTAATCCCATCCAGCAGGAAACACCCGAAGGCAGCACCGGTAAATAGGGGCAGAAACCGGATAAGTCTGATGATATTACCCCAGGCGGGCGGTTCTTCGGCGTAACGTATCAAGTCCGTCGGGTCCTGGGCAGCCTCACCGGTCATCATTCCGCGGCATTCCAATTCCTGACAGAAATCCAGGCGCTTGGCCAGTTCCCTGATAGCTCGCTGACGAGTAAGGATAGCATCAAGATCTTTGGGCGGATCGGCGAGCAGTGTATGCAGTTGATGACGGCCCTGATAGGTTTTAGCTACCGATATCCACTGATACAGTGATTTGGGCCCGAAGATATTAAGGTCATTAGTATAGGGGTGATCAAAGGCCGCAAACTCCTGGCCATCATCTGCAAAAGTCACCCAGGCTCCATTTATCCGGTCCAGGTATCGACGGTTAATGGTAACCATAGTCCTGACAACCCGCAAGCGGTATTCCACCTGGCGATGCTTCCCAATGAGAATGAAAAAGGCGGCCAGGAAGGGCAGCAACACATATCCGGCCAGTCGCCAATCACCCAGATAACCGGCCAACGCAGAAGCGATGATCCCGATAATAACAACCATCAGGCGCAGGTTGCTCAGTATCCGAGAGCTGCGGGCGTGTTCATCTTCCAGTTTCCTAAAGTGCTGTAACCGGTCAGACAGGATTTGTTCCGCAGACATTGAGTATTCCTTTCTTAATTGCAACTGTTATGGGCTGAGCTGTTAGCTGAAGTTGAACCAACTCTACCAAAAGGGTGATAATGTTATGAGGGCTAACCATCCGCCCAGGGTCTCATCCGTAGATACGATACTTATTATACTTGACATCGGGGGATTTCCAAATCAGCAGACGATTGACGGTCGGTTGGGGGGCTTTGACTAAGCGGGCGTAAAGGAAGAAGGTAAGTTCGCTGGAGTGCTAGAAAGGCAGCAAAGGTCTTGAAGAAACCACAGTTATGGACGAAAGAGTATGTAATCATTGGTTTGGTTAATTTTCTAACCGCCATGAATTTCTATTTATTAATGATCATCGTCTCGGAATATGCGATGAACAGGTTTGACTCAACCCCGGGCGAAGCAGGGTTTGCCGCCAGTATCTTTATAATCGGGGCACTGGTTGCCCGTCTGTTCGCCGGGAAATGGATGGTTCGTATCGGTTATAAACAGATGCTGCAGGCAGGAGTACTAGCGTGCCTGATTATGACCTTGTTCTATTTCTGGGTAAATACCGTCATCGTTCTGCTGTTGGTTCGCTTTTTGCACGGTGCGGCTTTTGGGATTACTACTACGGCAGCGGCGACCATCGTTGCTGATATTATACCCCCGGAAAGAAGAGGCGAAGGTATAGGCTACTATTCGTTAAGTCAGACCATCGCCACCGCCATTGGCCCTTTCGTGGGCATATTTCTGAGTCAGCATGGCAGTTACAGCATGATTTTTGCCGCCTGCTCGCTGGTTGCGGGTATCAGCCTCTTAATGTCGCCGTTCTTATCCTTACGCCCGAAGGTGTATGCGGAAGAGCCGATGCAAGGAACGCGGGGATTTAGACTCAGCAAATTTGTGGAGACCAGAGTAATCCCGATTGCAATTGTATGCCTGCTGATCTACCTGGGTTATTCCAGCATAGTTTCCTTCCTTACTGTGTATGCGAAAGAAATCCATTTGGTGGATGCAGCCAGCTTCTTTTTTATTGTGTACGCTGCTTTGGTCTTAATCTCCAGGCCGGTTGTTGGCCGGCTGTTCGACCTGAAGGGTGAAAACACCATTATGTACCTGGCAATTCTGGTCTTTGCATTGGGGGTGTTTCTGCTTAGTCGCAGTTATCACGGATATGAGCTATTACTGGCTGCGGCTTTGGTCGGTCTTGGATTCGGGGCCATACAATCAAGCACCCAGGCAATTGCCGTTCAGATTACTCCGCTGCACCGCCTGGGGTTGGCCAATTCCACCTACTTCATGTTCTCCGATATAGGTATGGGCATTGGACCCTTGCTGGTCGGGTTCATTATACCTTTCATTGGTTACCGAGGGATGTATACGGTGGTTTCCGGTGTTGCCTTGGCATGTCTTTTTATCTACTACCTGGTACATGGAAGAGTCGCTGCATCCGATAGACAGGAACATGCATTGACGAGGACCAACATTTGACGATAGGGTAGAACTTGAACAGTACACTAATGAACCGAGCCTCACGGAAGCGGTGAATATGGACCAATACCCGGTGAATTAGCTACTGAACCAATCAGGCTTATTAGCGAGATGTTGCCGGGGAATGACTCTTCATTCCCCGGTTAAACCCAACAACCTCCGGGCATTTTCGTAATATAAGAGGTTTTCCAGATCCTTATCGCCTTTACAGGCGATTTTTACTGTCTTTATATGCGGCATCCGGTTACCAAAGGGCCAGTCGGAAGCATACATAACCCGGTCCGGGCCAAAAACTTTGATTAGCTTGACGATGATTTCTGGCGATTGAAAGCTGGTGTCCACCCAAACATTCGGTAATCCGTTCATCCTCCGGCAGACCTCTTTTACCTGAAAAAGACCAGCATGTCCAACTATGAATTTGATATCCGGGAAGGAACGAACTGCCTTTTCGATGTTAATTATGCGGCCATTGGATGGTACATTACGAGACTTTTCCTCACCCAGGTAGTAAGAGGAGACCCCGGTATGAATCAATACCGGCAGTTTAAGCCGGGAACAGGTCCGGAGGGCCTCTATCACCCGCGAGTCATCTAATGGCACGGCTTGAATGATGGGGTGGAGCTTAAGGCCCATGGCACCCTGAGCGACATCCGCCTCAATCTGGGCACCAATATCAGTATCCCGGGTAAAGTCAACACTGGTAAATGGCAAAATGCGAGCATCTTTTTCTCGGGCCTTTGCCAGATCCTCAAAGGTAACGTAAGGCGCAATGGGCAAACAAACCGTGTAACTGACACCGGCTTCATCCAGAGATTTCTGCATATTCTCCAAGGTTGCCGTGGAATTGCGAGCCCGTTGGGCTTTGGTTGCCCAGTATTCCGTAACCTTGTAGGCCAACTCGCCCAACCCGAAGGAACGGTTAAGCTGTTTTTCGTTCAGAGTTTGAGGGTCCC
>DCTH01000037.1:0-135 GCA_002329495.1 Syntrophothermus sp. UBA1445
TCCCGGATGGCCTTGACCGGGAGTTCCATCCCCGCCATAAGGACCATGGTTTCCAAACGGGAGATCATGTCCCGCGGGGAGTTGGCATGTCCGGTGGTCAGGGAGCCGTCGTGACCGGTATTCATAGCCTGCAGC
>DCTH01000037.1:212-1359 GCA_002329495.1 Syntrophothermus sp. UBA1445
CTGGTTCAGTTTAATCTCCGCCGCGTCCTCGATGGTGATAATACGTTCATGTTCCGGTATAAATGATGACAGCACATTCAGGGTGCTGGTTTTCCCGGCGCCCGTCCCCCCGGAGACCACGATGTTCAGGCGTCCCTTGACACAGGCCTCCAGCATGCGGGCCATCGCCGGGTTTAGGCTGCCGAACCTAATCAGATCCTCAATGGTCAGCGGCACCGAAGAGAATTTGCGAATGGTCACTACCGGGCCATTCAAGGCCAACGGGGGGATGATAGCATTCACCCGAGAACCGTCAGGCAGTCGGGCATCGACCATAGGCATGCTCTCATCAAGCCTCCGGCCCAGGGGCGATATGATCTTGTCTATTACATGGAGAACATGTTCATCATCCCGAAACCGGGTAGGGGTGAGAACTAGCTTTCCCTTCTTTTCCACATAAACCTGATGGGGTCCATTAATCATGATTTCCGAGACGTCCTCCTGGGCCAGAAAAGGCGATATGGGACCATATCCCAGGACCTCATCCATAACCTGGCTGATGATGCTCTCTCTATCAATCCGGGAAATCATCACCGGTTCCTTTTCCAAATACTCCAGACTTAAGGNNCTTAAGCGCTGAATCTCGTCCTTCAGTTTGGCCTCCCCGCCGTCACGGTCCGCTGAACCATCCCGGAACAGACCGGCATCCAGATCGCGGATAATTTCACGGTGCAGTGAATGGATAAGCTCCTGAAACTGTTGGGGGGCCTTCTTTTCCGGACCTGTCTTCCCCGGGCTTTCCGGGAGAGATGCTTTCTCGGCTTCCAGCCTTTTCAGCAGAGAAATGACCGCTCACCTACCTTTCAAGCAAAGCCAATCGTTCCCGGCGTCGGCTGAATAAGCCGCCCCGCTTGGAGGTACTCTCTGCTTTCACAGCGGCCTTCTCCACTTCTCCGACCAAGGGCAGGAGCGTCTGCACACTCCTAGACATGGGGGCGTTGGGTTCCATTATCACCAACGGCACTCCCCGGTTCATGGCGGTCATCACCAGCTTGGCATCATTGGGGAAGCTGGCGCTGATCTTCATCTCCATTGAACGTTCCACATCGCTTTCCTCGATGCCAAATCCTCCCCCGGAACGATTGAGAACGAGCTTTATCTTCGGCTG
>DCTH01000037.1:1418-4150 GCA_002329495.1 Syntrophothermus sp. UBA1445
ATCACAATGTAATCGTGAAAACTCGCCAGGGCCTGCAGGGTCCTGGTTACCCCCTCCTCGTTTACCAGTTCGGCCAGTTCCGGTTTGTTGGGGGCCGCCAGCACGTGGACCCCATTTCGCTGGTAAAGATATGATTCCAGGAGTTCGCGGTCCAGATCAACGTTCTCCTGCATCAGCTCGGCGATGGTGCGTTTCGGATGGATGTTCATCAAGACCGCCACATCCCCGAACTGTAGATCCAGATCTACCAGGGCCACCCGCTCCCCGGTACGCTGGGCCAGGGCCACCGCCAGATTGACCGCGATCGAGGTCTTGCCGGCCCCCCCTTTGGCACTGAAGAGAGATATGGCCCGCGGCCGGTGAGTGGGGATGGCTGCCGGTTGGGATGTCTGCTGCTGGGCCTCCCAGCGTTTGCTATTGATCTCGGACACCCGTTTGATGGTAGAAATCAGCTCATCCGCAGTAAAGGGCTTGATCATATATTCCCGGGCCCCGGCCATCATGGCTTTCTTCAGATACTCCTGCTCCCCCTGTACCGAGATAACGATCACGGCAATCCGGGGATACCGGATGGTCAAGAGCTCGGTCGCCTTTATACCGTCCATTACCGGCATGTTTATGTCCATCAACACTACATCCGGAGCGGTCATTCCGGCCAATTCCAGGGTCTGCTCTCCATCCTGCGCTTCACCGACCACCTGAATCGATGAGTCCAACTCCATCAGCAGCCGGATGTTCTCCCGGGTCTGCTGGATGTCATCGGCAATCAGTACCTTTATCTCTTTCATTAGTCGTTACCTCCTTTAGTGGGACACAAGGACAGGTTTTCTGTCCCACTTTTGTGAACAGAACAGGAGAGACCTGTATCCTGTCCTATTTCGGCAACGGGCAAGTTGGGGACAGTTCTTTACTTGCCTGTACTCCTTCAAGTGGCCCCCATTCATTGCCCTCTCCGCAACCTGAGTCTCAAATCGCCAGCCCAATTGCCCCTCTACGGCACCACTGCCGGGTTCACCAGTTTCGGGAGATCCATCGGCGGAATTGCCGGAGTTGCCGTCTCACCCGGTGGCCGGAGCATCAGCCGGATATCGCCGCGTTCGGCGGCCATGGTCAGAACCAAGGCCTGCTGCGGATCCACCGCAAGGGTCAGAGTACTGCTCTCCACCGGTTTTTTCTCCGCTCCCTCTTCACTTACAGGTGTTGCCCGGAAACTTCGGCCCACTGCCAGTACCTCCAAATCCTGCAGGGCCAATACCGTATAAGGCCGGACAACCTCCTGTCCCCCGGCACCGGAAACTGGGATATTGGCCGTGACCACTACATCGATTCGGTCCGAAGGCTGGATAAATCCGGACACCCCGGTTACCTCATTTACTGCGATGGAGATGGCCCGTTTTCCAGCCGGAACCGTGTAAGCCATCCTCCCCTGGTTGCGGCTGTCACCCAACAGTCGGGAGCTTAATACCTGCTCTCCCCCGGCGATTTTGTTGATCGCAACCTTGCCCACCACGTTTTTCTTGTTTCGCACTGCGTCTCCATGAACATACTGGGAGGGAATCCGGGCTACCTCTACGTCTCCTGGCCCAATTAAGGCATTCTGTTCAATATCGCGAGTTGCCACCATCACCGACTGTAGATCACGGGGCTCATATCTCCGCTGCAATTCCATCAGAAACTGGTAGAAAACAATCGCAGCCGTCAGAGCCAATAACAGTGCCAGGATCCAGTATTTCTTACTTCCTTTCATGTTGCCTCCTAAAACTACTCCACCATCATCGTACAAGAGGTGGTGAGCGGGAATGGATTGGGTAAGATATCACCCATGATCGGGGTTATTATATCGATGGTGTAATCCATGCTTATGGTCAGGGGATCTCCCCGATCCCGCATGGTATCACTCGGAGAAATATCAATTAACAGACGGTCCGTCTTCAACATGGGATTTTCTGCGGTTATAAGATTTCGAATCTCTTCGTCGGTGTGTCCCACCACCCCAAAGCGGGCGGCATTACGGGCGAGATTCTCCATCACCAGATAACTGCCGAAGACCCTTCCGAATTCCACCATCCCCATTAGCAGGGTTAATAAAATTGGAAGGATGATGGCCATCTCAACCAGCGACTGTCCCAGTTTGCTCTTCAAAAAAGTGGACCATTTTAACACTAAGATCACCAACTCTTCCAATAAGCCGCCAGGGTGCCCAGCGCAATCATCACTCCATAAGGCAGGTAAAGCCGAGGCTCCTCTTTATCCCGGGGATTGGCCAACGCTATTGGAGTCCACGGCAGGAATGCAGCAACTATTGGCCTGACAAATCGTTTCATCGTCGCCAACAGTCGATTATTTGCTACCAGGTAAATGAAGGCTGCCACTCCACCAATCAGGGCAGTCCACAGAAACGCATTCCACACCATTCCGGTCCCCAGGAATGCTCCCACCATGCCCAGAAGCTTGACATCCCCGGCTCCCATCCCTCCCATAAAGAAGGGTACGATCAAAAGCAGCATCCCAAGGGCCATCCCCTTAACGCAAAAGACAACTCCCGGCATACCCGAAGAGGTAAAATGCCATGCCAAAGCCACCACCATCCCGCTCCCCACCAGGAGATTGGGAATCAAGCGGGTTGATAAATCAGACAATGCTGCTGCCAGCAGCAGAATCGCCAACATCATATCCAGAAAATATGGTTCCAGAGACATCACAGTCACCTCCTAACAGGACGTATGTCGGGG
>DCTH01000259.1 GCA_002329495.1 Syntrophothermus sp. UBA1445
TTACCAGGTCTCTGGCATTCCCTTCATTTTCAATTAGTTTCGCAATATAGACAAGATTAGAGCATGCAACCGCAGTTACATGCTCTAATAATGTATTGCTTCTCTTTTAATCTTAAGAGTCTTCAGGCACTCTGCAGGGTTTCCAGAAAACGTTGGCGGTCAAGGGTTTCTTCCTCCAACAGCCGTGAGGATACGGCATCCAAAAGATCACGGTTGTCATTCAGCAGAGCGCTGGCGTTTTCTTCGACATTCTTTAGGATCTCGGTACACTCCTTAAAAGCCAGATCATTGGGAACCTCTGACACGGCGATAACCCCAAGGCTAGACATGCCGCTCTTAATAATCTCCTTGGCCAGATTCCAGGCCTGTTCGAAGTCATTGCGGGCACCGGTGCTCCGGGCCCCATAATAGATGTCCTCAGCGATCGCACCGCCCAATGCCACCATAATCTGACCTTCCAGTTCCTGCAACGTGTACAGGTACTGGTCATGTTCCGGAGTATTTTTGCGCATAAACCCCAAAGCCTGACCTCGGGGAACTATGGTCAGGGAAGAGACCGATCCGGGTCTGACCAGTTCACTGACCACGGCATGTCCGGCTTCATGAATCCCCACCCTTTTAATCTCCTCGTCGCTGGGTCTGCGGTCCAGTTTTTCACCGAGAATAACCTTGTCAATGGCCTCAACAAAATACCGGTGGGCAATCTTCCGCTCTCCATCACGGAGGGCCAGGATGGCCGCTTCGTTGGCCAGACTCTCAATCTGAGCTCCGGAAAACCCGAACGTAGCCTTGGCGATGTCCTCCAGACAAACGTCATCAGCCAGGGGCTTATTCTGGGTATGGATCATCAAAATTTTTACCCTGCCCTTCTTATCAGGCAGATTAACCGCCACCTGCCGGTCAAGACGACCCGGACGCAGAATTGCCGGGTCCAGCATATCAGCCCGGTTGGTAGCACCTACTACCAGCAAGCGGGTCTCTTCATCATTGGATATCCCATCCATCTCCACCAGGAGCTGATTCAGGGTCTGATCATATTCCATATGGCTTTGATGACTGCCCCGTTTGGCTCCCAGAATCTCCAGCTCATCTATAAAGACGATCGCACCGTTTTTGCCCTCGCGTTTGGCTTTCTTTCTGGCCTCACTGAACAACTGTCTGACCCGTTTAGCGCCAACCCCGGCATACATCTCAATAAACTCGGAACCCGAAGCCGCCACAAAAGCCGACTTGGTGTAACTGGCCGCTGCTTTGGCCAGCAGGGTCTTGCCGGTTCCAGGTGGTCCTACCAGCAGAATACCCTTTAAGGGCCGGATACCCATCTCAACAATCTCCACTGGTTTGAGCAGGAACTCCAGGGCCTCCTTAAACTCATTAATGGCCGTATCCTGCCCCCCGACATCATCAAAAGTAACATGGTTAATGGTCTTGGTCTTGGTTCCGATTCCTTTAATTCCATCCCGGAGCTGACCCTCAAACATAATGAATAAAGCTACCGCCAGGAGTCCGAACAGTATCAGCGGAAGGACATTGATACCAAGAAACAACATAAAGAGAATAATTCCTGCTCCCGATCCTACAACTACTTCCTTAGGCATCTGATATATCCCTCCCCTCGTTTTCTGCCTGGTTATCTCGCTTAATAATTCGTGTCAGGTAATGGTCGTCTTTGCTTAATGTAAGGTAAAGGTTCTGATCATCAACCTGAACCCGGTACTCGGTTTCCTCCGCGGCGGTTTTTTTATCGATCCATTCGGCCAGCCAGATGAATGAGCTGTTGGCAATACCCTGATGGATCCCCAGTTCGAGGTCATCATAAAGAGACGTCAAATCCGGTGAGGGATTGTCTTTAACCTCTATACTATATGGCTTGTTGCTCATCTTTTCTAACGCCAGCTGGTTCGCATCCTGAAAAACAGTCTTAAGATCTGCGCCGTTTTTCAGGGTCAGCAGGATTACCTGACTATCCTTCTCTTCTTTGATCTCAACTTCTTGTACGCCATCAACCTGTAGTAATGATTCGGTTAAAGGTTTCTTTATACCGTATTCTTTATATAAATGATAACCTCCCAGGCATACGACTACAGTCAATGCCAGGGCAATCACTGCTATTCCAAATCTGAAGTCCTTACCACCTTCCATTATCTCACCCTCCCTCCATGGCATTATAACATACGGCAGTTTTCCAGCCTCCAGGGAATGTCTGGCAGGAAAAAGTGAATCAAGGGAACAGACCTCGGATGCATTTTGCATCATGGGTCTGTCCCCTTGATTCACTTACGTGCCGTCTATTTGAATTTACGAAAGTAATCGATANNACCATCGCCCAATAGCCGATCGGCCAGGGTATAAAGGATTCATATAACGGTGCCAGTATTACTACCAATACCGCGATAATCTGGGATACCGTTTTGGCCTTTCCCCAGATACTGGCCGGAATCACAACGCCCTCTTCGGACTTGATCGCCCGCAAACCGGTGACCGCAAACTCCCGGGCAATTATAATTACCACAATCCACGCCGGAACCCGGTGCAGCTCGACCAGTGCAACCAGGGCCGCCGAAACCAGCAATTTGTCCGCCAGGGGGTCGAGGAATATGCCCAAACGGGTGATCTGTTTCCTTGAACGTGCAATATACCCATCCAGACTGTCAGTCAGAGCCGCAATGGCAAATATGGCGGCAGCGATTAAATCACCATATGATATTCGAACCAGGAGGAATATCATAACCAGTGGTATTAGAAAGATTCTGGGGATTGTGATTAAATTAGGTAACCCCAATTTGTACCTCTCCCAGTAAATCGTAACCGTATGTCCTGGTAAGTATAACTTGTACAAAATCCCCGGTCGTTAATAATTGTTCGGTCTTGATCAGAACCGATCCATCCACGTCCGGTGCTTGAAAATAAGCCCTGCCCCTGTAATTGCCAGGAGTCACCTCTCGATCTATCAGCACTTGGGCGTGTGATCCCACCCGTTGGCGATTCTTTTTCTGGGTTATGTGCTGCTGAATTTCCATCAGTTGTCCCCGTCGTTCAAAGGCAACCTCGGGAGGAACTTCCGGTGATAATTGACCGGCAACAGTGCCATCCTCCTTACTGTACGCAAAAACTCCCGCCCAGTCAAACTCTAGTTGCTGCAGAAGTTCCATGTTCTTACGATGGTCAGCTTCGGTTTCACCCGGGAATCCTGTCAGCAAGGTGGTCCGCAGGACCAGATTCGGGACTCGGGTTCGGAGATTATTTATCATATTGTATATCCCCTCCCGGTCATACCTTCGTCCCATCAGATGCAGGATACGGTCACTGCCATGCTGTAGTGGTATGTCCAGATAAGGTACCACCTTACTGTTTTGTAGCACGGTAAACAGTTCCCGGGTATCCTGGGTAGGATAAGCATACATTATTCTTATCCATTCCAGCCCGGCAACCTTTGAGAGTTTATTCACCAGCGTTTCCAGAGACTCTCCCAGGCCCAGATCCTGCCCATAAGCGGTACTGTCCTGGGCCACCAGTATCAGTTCCTTTACTCCATCTGCGGCCAAGGTCCGGGCTTCCTCAACTAGTTCCCCACTGGGACGCGAACGAAGGGGACCACGAATTCCGGGGATTGCACAGTAGGTGCAGCGATTGTTGCAGCCCTCGGCAATTTTGAGGTACGCCCAGCCTGGAGGTGTGGAGACCAGCCGCTGTACCTGGTGGGAATACTCCTTGGGCCATGCACCTACCACCATCGGCCTCTCCCCGGCTTCACACTGTTTAAGGATATCGGGCAGCTGCAAATAATCCTTGACTCCAATCACCGCATCCAATTCCGGCATTTCCTGCAGCAGTTCTTCAGGATACCTCTGGGCCAGACAACCGGCAGCAATCAGGAAGCGGAACTTCCCCTGTTCTTTCAGTAAACCCATCTCCACTATGGTTGAGATGGCCTCCTTTTTTGCATCCGTGATAAAGCCGCAGGTATTTATAACTACCGCATCGGCTTGATCCGGCCTATTAACGATCTCATGACCTTCCTTTACCAGAGTTCCCATCATGTGTTCTGTATCCACCAGGTTTTTGGAACATCCCAGGCTGATAAAACCCACTTTCATTACTGCTTTAATTCTCCTTTTGACGGTAAGCCTTGAAAGGTTCAGAAACAAAAAAAGGTCCCTTGCGGGACCATGCTTTCCTTTACACTGGAGGGGGAAACTCAAGTCTTAAAGTTTGACCTCGATCCCCGGGCACTCCCATATCCTCTCCATTGTACTCAATTTGGACGCCACCCGCATTTCCCAGATGAAGCTGAATACTCTCCTCAGCCTTTATCTCTTTCACCTCACCTGGTTGCAGCATAGTGTCAGGTATCAGTTCACCATCCACGGTTGCCCGTATCCAGCAGAGCTCTTTTCCGGTAATCTTGAGATTGACGCCTTCAGCCACCGGAGGCTCGTCCTGGTCTCCTCCCGGTTTGGCTCCGTTATTGGTTATGGGAGGCGGGGTGCCTTGATTGGTAGGACCCCGATTGGCCAGATAATCAACCAGGTAAGTTCCCATCCAAATTACCACGATCAAAAAAACCAGGCCTGCCATTAGGTTTTTAATGGGTACGTTTAACTTATCACGCACCGGTTTGGAGACCTGAGTTTCGTCGTCCCGGGTCTCGCGTTTCCCGGAGGCCCGCTTAAATTCCTCCAAGATTTCCTCCTGATCCAATCCAAGCATCCGCGCATAACGTTTTACAAATCCCGAAGCATAAACCATGGCAGGCAGGAGATCATAATTATTCTCTTCGATTGCCTCAATGTAGAATTTGCGTATTTTTGTCTCTTCTTCGACGTCATCAAGAGTAAATCCCAGGCTTTGTCGACGACTTCGAAGGAATTCTCCCAGGGTATCCAGCCTGCCTCCACTCCTTTCACAGGTTGGTCAGATACTCGGCCAACTGGTTTGCCGCCTTGGAACTGTCGCTGCCATCAAGGCTCAGGTCATAATGAAAATCTGATGAACTGGGGTAACCGTATAAGGGATCATAATAGTCGGTTAAAAGAATTCGGATGGCCTCCCATAAGTTATCATTATTAATAAGATCAGCCAATTCCTGAGTTTTCTTTTTCCCCAAATAACGCGTTAATCCCTGCAAACAATCCAAAAAATCGGTTGTCTTATTTCTGGTGTTTTCGACATATTCTCGGTGCAATCGGTTTACACGGTTTTCAAGATTATCATAAATCAGGACGTGAACGCCCTCTTTCATCTTAGCATACAAATGGTCGGGCAGAAACAGTCGGCCGATCTTCTTACTTTCACTCTCCACAATCAGGTATTGGTCTTCGGCAAATTGTTTCATACTCTCGTATAACAGGCTTTCAAAGACTTTCTGTTTCGGTTGTTCTCCTAAACCCAGACCGCCAAATACCGACCCCCGATGATTGGCGAGGTCCTCCAGGTCTACTGCAGGCCAGCCGCCTTCAGCCAGCTTTTTTATAATCTCGGTCTTGCCGGTTCCGGTCAGCCCATGAACCACGACCACCCGTCCGTGGGGAAGTCCCCTGAGCTCTTTTAATATGTGGTTACGGTAGGCTTTATAACCGCCAGCCAGTCTATATCCATT